>JAYVXJ010000903.1:0-9873 GCA_043785285.1 Chitinophagaceae bacterium | reverse complement strand
GCAGTTGTGCCATCTTTAAAACTGCTTACCATGAATTCCCCTGGTATATTAATGGCAGCAATGGATTTGTAGATGTAGAAGATGTTGCCCGCGTGGTTGTACAGTTGATGGAATCTGCGGTTCGCAATGAGCGATTCATTGCAAGTGCGGAAAACTGGAACTACCGGCATTTGTTAAACCGGATCGCCGACGGATTTGCCAAAAACCAACCTTCCAGAGAAGCGACTCCGTTTCTTGCGGGCCTGGCCTGGAGAGCGGAAAAATTTAAATCCATCTTCAACGGAAAAAAACCGTTACTTACGAAAGAGACTGCTGCCATTGCGCGAAAGCACAGCGTTTATGATAACAGCAAGCTGTTAAAGGCATTACCCGGCTTTCAATTCATCCCATTGGAAGATTCGATCCGGAATGCCTGTTCTCTGTACCTTAAAAATTTACCGTTTTACAATAGTTATGCTGGCCGGAGATAGCTCCTAAACCTTTAACCGGCATAAATTAACATTCGTATACTTCCTTTCCCCGGTATTTCGTTATATTTTGTGAAATCTGCGTTTTCATTAGAACCCGGGCATTACAATTCCTTTATGCAGGCCACTATTAATGCGCACCGGATAAGTGGCGACCGATCTTTAAAATCAACTATCAACGGATGAACCCAAGCATGAAAATGAACCCATTCCTCTTTAGCTGCATTGCGCTTTTTCTTTCAGCCACGGCATTCACCCAGGAAAAAACATTCAGCATTCACGGAAAAATAACGGATGTAAAATCCGGCAATCCGATGGCTGGTGCTTCTGTGTTTTGTCAGAATACCACCACCGGAACGATTTCCAATAATGATGGCTTATTTTCTCTCCACCTGGTAAATGGCGGTTATGATCTCGTGGTTTCCTATACCGGATACGAAACCCAGGTGTTGCGGGTAAGCAACAGCAGCAGGGATAAGGATTCGCTGAATATCTTATTGAAGGAAGAGGATAAAAGCATGTCTGAAGTAGTGGTTACCGGAGGTGGGGCATTAGCCGACGGCTGGACTAAATACGGAGAATTTTTTCTGGAGAATTTTATCGGTACCAGCAGCAATGCAGGGCAGTGTACGATCATGAACAAGGATGCCCTCCGGTTTTATTATTACAAGAAAAGCAACCGGTTGAAAGTAAGAGCTAAAGAACAACTGGTGATCGTCAACGAAGCATTGGGTTATAAAATCTACTATCAACTGGATTCCTTCGTGAATCATTACGATACCCATATCAGCAGCTATACCGGCTATCCTTTGTTTGAAGAATTAACGGGCACTACAGATCAACAAGCCAGCTGGAAAAAAAACCGGTATCTGGCCTATATCGGATCCCGATTACATTTTATGAGAAGCTGGTACGACTCTACCCTGAAGGAGGAGGGATTTGAAATAGAAACCCTGGATTCTACAAACCCGGATAAAGGTACCGCCCTGGAAAATCCATACGATTCCGCTTTTTATTCGTTGGATAGTGGCACGGTGGACATTAACCTCAAAGGGCATCTTAGGGTTACATATAAAAACCGGGTGCCGGATAAAAAGTACCTGATTAAAAATAAATTCCCCCTGAGTGCCAAAGTCCAGATCTCCGCGTTGGATATCCCCGACGGGTTTTCAATAGAAGAAAATGGTTATTTCTTTGAACAATCCGAGATCACCAATAGGGGATACTGGGCATGGAAGAAATTGGCGGAATTGGTGCCGTATGATTATAATCCGGAATGATAGTTACGCTGAATGCGGGTTGATGGTTGACACAGTTGACGGTTGACGGTTGACAGTTGACGGACATCAGGTGCGAATACGCACATAAAGGCGGTCAACCGTCAACTTTTTTCTCCGCTCATTACCTTCTTCCACAATTCCGGAATGCGCTTAATCCAAATGATCTCGCGTTTTCGTACAGAAGCTTCATCGCAGGGACTACCAAAATAAATTTTACCTGTTTCCAGATCACGACCAACACCACTCTGTGCGAGCACCACAGCATTGTCGCCGATGCGAAGGGTTTTACTTATACCAACCTGTCCCCACAACACCACCCCATTTCCAATTTCAACAGCGCCGGCAATAGCAACCTGTGCAGCCAGCAGACAGTTCTTACCCAGGATGGTATCATGGCCGACGTGGACCATATTATCCAGCCGGCATCCCCTTCCGATTATGGTATCACTGGTCACTCCACGATCAATCGTGCAACCTGCGCCGATCTCTACATCGTCTTCAATAAGCACCCTTCCACAGCTCAGCATTTTTTTATACCATACTTCCCGGTTCTTTTTCGTGTTGTAATAAAAAGCATCGGAACCAATAACCGTACCCGCCTGGATGATCACGTCGTTGCCGATGAGGCAATGATCCAGAATGCTTACATTGGGGTAGATCACACAGCGTTCTCCGATCTGCACCTGATTGCCGATAAAGGCCCCGGGATATACAAAAGAAGTCTTTCCTATTTGTGCATCCGGACTCAGCAGCTGAACCGCTTTCTCAAAAGGGCGAAAGTGTTTTACAATTTTCAGATAGGCTTCGAAGGGTTCATCAACTACAAGTAAAGTCTTGCCCGGTGGGCATTCTACAACCTGATCGATAATAATAAAAGAAGCTTCGGAATGCAAACAGGTATCGTAATATTTTGGATGATCCACAAAAACCAGATCGCCTTTTTCAACTTTATGGATCTCATTGATACCGGTTGCAGATACCTGCGCATCTCCGATCAGGGATGCGCCAAGAAATTCAGATAACCAGGACATTGATACCGGGGATGGAAATTTCATGGGTGAATAATTTTCCGTAAACCTACATTAAAGTGCTTTTCCACACTCTAAAAAAAATTGTGCATAAAATTTATTGGAATATTTTCGAGATCGACAAAATTATTTCTAATATTGTGTAGGGAAATTTATTTCCCTGTACTTACTAACCCATCCAAATAGTAAAAGTCTCGCCGCCAGCGGGGCTTTTTATTTTTCTACGATCTTTTGAAACCCTTTGCCTGCAACGCTTTCATTGAATTCATTTGAACAGATACTTCATCACATACAAACCATTTCAGGTAATTTCCGGGTTTACCCCGGAAAACGGGAAGGCTTGCCTAAAGGATTTTTTTAAGGTTCCGGTCGACGTATACCCCCTGGGTCGTTTGGATTTCGATAGTGAAGGATTGCTTTTGCTTACAAACGACAAAACCCTGAATTACCACACACTGCATCCTTCTTTTGCACACGAGCGGGAATACTGGGTACAGGTGGAAGGGGATATCACGCAGAAGGCATTGGATCAGTTGTCCACCGGTATTTCCATTTCCATTGATGGAAAAAAATATATCACTAAAAGGGCATTAGCTTCACGCCTTCCGGAAATGCCCCCGGTGCCGGAAAGGTTTCCACCAATACGATTCCGAAAAAATATCCCCACTTCCTGGATCAAACTGGCCCTTACGGAAGGCAAGAACAGGCAGGTGAGAAAAATGACTGCCGCTGTTGGATTTCCAACCCTTCGTCTGTTGCGCTACCGTATTTCCGCTTTAAGTATCCAATCCATGCTACCCGGCGATATGATCGAGATGAATAAAAGGGAATTCTACCATAAGCTCGGACTCGATGCGCTCATTTAATTTATTACCTTTCCGGCATAAACTGGTTTATTATGGTAAAATCGATGACGGGTTTTGGCAGGGCGGAAGAAACGGTAGGGGGTAAAACATTTCTGGTAGATGTGAAATCGCTGAACGGAAAACAATTTGAACTGCAATTGAAATTGCCCGGCTTCCTGAAACCTTATGAATTCAATATCCGGAAACTACTTTCAGAAAAGCTCGGTCGCGGTTCTCTGGATTGCAGCATCAGCCTGAAACAAACCGGAAACGCAAAGCCGGTTACCATCAATACCGATCTGGCCAAAGCCTATTATAAAGCACTCGCAGAATTATCGAAAGAACTTAACCTGGATCCCTCCGCTATCTTAAGCACCCTCGTGAAATTACCCGAAGTGATCACGCCAACCGGAGATACCCTCACCGATGAAGAATGGGCACAATTCAGCAAAGTGGTGTTAATGGCTATTGAAGACCTCAACGCCCACCGGCTGAACGAAGGCAAAGTATTGGAAGATGATCTGATCCTGCGCATTGAGAATATCTCCAGGCAGCAGGAAGAAATTATAAAACTTCAGCCGCTGCGCCAGCAGAAAATCCGCGACGGACTCGAAAAACTGTTGGAAGAACACGTAGGTAAAGATCATTATGATAGTAACCGGCTGGAACAGGAAATGATTTATTACCTGGAAAAGATCGACATCAGCGAAGAACAGGTGCGGCTCAAAAACCATTGCTCGTATTTTAAACAGGTGCTGGCCGAGCCGGAAGACAGCAAGGGAAAAAAACTTTCTTTTATTCTCCAGGAGATCGGCCGGGAGATCAATACCACCGGTTCAAAAGCGTATGATGTAACCATCCAGAAATGCGTGGTACTGATGAAGGATGAACTGGAAAAAGCCAAGGAACAAATATTGAATGTATTATAATACGCGGAACGTATAACGACTTTTAATGTGAAAAAAATACTTTTATCCGGACTAACCTGCCTGATGTTAAACGCCTGCTCATTTACCACCGGCACATTTGAAAAAAGTGTTTTGTTACCCGATCATCAATGGCCGGCTCTCCTGAAACCAGATATCGCTTTTACCATTACGGACACCGTTTCTCTTTATAATGTATATTTCGTACTGCGGCATAGTGATGCCTATCATTTTAATAATATTTATATACGGGCAACCGTAAATGAACCTGGCGAAGGCCATCCTAAAACAGGCGACTACGACCTGTCTCTGGCTACGAATGGAAATGGATGGATTGGAACGGCCATGGACGATATATATGATGCCCGTATGCTCATTCAACCCAAAACCAAATTCACTAAAACCGGCACGTATCATTTCGTTATAGAGCAGCTCATGCGGGAAGATCCGCTGAAAAGTATGCTGAGTATAGGGCTGCGGGTGGAAAAGATCCAATAAGAACGAAGCTGCAAAATGCTAAAAACGCGCAGCATCATGGCAATAACCATTTACAAAAAAAAGAGAATCAACCGGCCAAACCTGGTTTACTGGTTCCTCCTGCTGTATATTATCGCCGCTATGGGCTGGTGGTTTATAGCCCTGAATATTCAGAACCGGCAAATGACGGAATATAAACTTAGCCAGCTCAACCACGATGATACAGCGTACATTCAAAAAGTAGAAAAAATTTACAACGAGCGGGACCGGAAAACGGCGGCCTACATTGGTGAAGGGCTGTTCATCCTGATCGTGATTTTGGTTGGCGCCATCTTTTTATATACCGCCATCCTGCGACAAACCCGGATTCACCGGCAACAGCAGAATTTTATGATGGCCATAACCCACGAATTGAAAACACCCATTTCCATTGCCCGCTTAAATTTGGAAACCCTGCAAAAGCATGCATTGAAGGATGCACAAAAAGAAAAGATTCTGAAATCTTCCCTGCAGGAAATTAACCGGCTCAATACGCTAACGAACAATATCCTGATTTCAGCACAGCTTGAAGGTGGATCTTACCGGTTCGACAAGGAATTACTGGACATGTCTAAAATTGTAACCGATGCTGACCAGGATTTTATCACCCGCTTTCCCGCCCGACCCTGGCATACTGAAATAGACGATGGAATTCAATTTACCGGCGACCCCCTGTTGATTCAGATCCTGGTCAACAACCTGATCGAGAATGCGGTGAAATATTCGCCTTCTGCCTCCCCCATTTTTATCACGCTGAAAAATCAAGGGAACAAGGGCATTTTACAAGTGAAGGATGAAGGAGCAGGAATTCCCGAAAAAGAACGTAAACGGATCTTTCAAAAATTTTACCGGGTCGGCAATGAAGATACCCGCACCACTCAGGGAACCGGGCTCGGACTTTATTTGTGCAGTAAAATTGCACGGGATCATAAGATGACTATTGCCATTTCCGCCAATCAACCACAGGGTAGTATTTTTACAGTCAGCTTTAATACAAACCCGGCATGACGGAAGTTGCGCGTAAATCCATTTTATTGGTTGAAGACGAAGAGAACCTGCACGATGCCCTGCGGTTGAATCTGGAACTGGAAAACTACCAGGTCACTTCCGCCTACGATGGCAACGAAGCTTTGAAAGCGGTAAAGGCCGAATACTTCGATCTGGTGATCCTGGATGTGATGCTTCCGGGTATTGATGGCATCAACGTAGCTGAAACGATTCGCCTGCAACAAAATCCGGTGCCGATTCTCATGCTGAGTGCCCGTAATACCAGCGCTGACCGCGTACTCGGATTGAAAAAAGGGGCAGACGACTACCTCAATAAACCGTTTAACCTGGAAGAATTATTGCTCCGCGTACATAAACTCATAGATAAAAATCAAAAGCTACAGGAAAAAAATACGGTGCCGGATAAATATTTATTCGGAAAGAACGGGATCGATTTCAAAGCGCAGGAGGCCTTTAACAAAACAAATGAGCGCTTTATGCTGAGCAAAAAAGAAACCATGTTGCTCAAATTACTTATCGAACATAAAAATGAAGTGGTGAAGCGGGAGAAGATCCTGCAGGCAGTGTGGGGATATCAGGTTTATCCTAATACCCGCACCATCGATAATTTTATCCTTAATTTCAGAAAGTATTTTGAAGACGATAGCCGGAATCCGAAGCACTTTCATTCGGTGCGGGGAGTGGGGTATAAGTATACGGAGTAAAGTTTCGGTTGACGGTTGACAGTCAACCATCAACTGTCAACCAATTTCCCTGTAACCCATTCAGCCTCCTCAAGCGTGCGCTCCACATCCGAACTACTATACTCGGGCGTATACAATTTCATCTCACATTCATTCAGCAGGTTTTTTAACTGAATAATTTCTTCGTCATCCCATCCTTTGGATCTAAGTGCTGCTGATATATAGAACTTATTCAGTTCACTGGCTGGCAATTGCAGTTTATCGGATACTGCTTTCCATATCGCGCGGTTTATGGATGCATAAAATTTTCCGTAATCACCGGTTCCGATCAGTTCTTTTGATTCATGTAAAGGATCAATAAGCAGCGCAGGCTCTTCGATGGATTTAGCCGGATTCATAACGGGTTCTGTTTTAACCAGAACAGGCGCCCGCTTCACAGTCCGTTTTTTCTGCATTAAAAAATAAATACCCAATGCGCCTATCAATATACCGCCGATAATCCATAACCGGTTTTTTTCCCAACCACCCGCAATCAGTGTTGTAGGAACTGCTGCCACCGGAGTTGATTTGCGCCTGCTGGCATGATGGATCTGAATATGTATCGGGTCTGTCTGAACTGTTTTGTACATATTCGCAGCCGGATCGAAATAACTGAGTTTCACCGGCGGCAGAATATATTTCCCGGATTTAGTGCAGCTGAAACTATAAGAATATGTTTTGGATCCGCCGAGTGGTGAATTGGCTTTATTGATATTTTCCTTACTGCTGACATCGTAAGATTCCATATCTGCCGGCCATTCTACTGTGGGCGCATTGATCATCGGCAGGTTACCAACACCTTTTACCGTTACCGTAAGGATGGCAGCATCACCGGTATCAATTTCTTTTGAATCCACGGATGCCTGAATGGAATACCGGCCAACGGCACCATTGAAATCAGCGGGCTTTTGAACTTCAGGTAAGGGCTTCACGTGTACGGTTACGGGTTTACTATCCAACGTAAGATGTTGCGAAAAAGGAGTTCCCTCAGGGCCCTGATCAAAAAGCCGGTCCAGTAAACTGCCCAATCCACCACCTGATCCGGAAGCCTGTTTTGGGTCCAGCTTCACGAAATAAATATCATTGTCTATTTCCACGGGATCCAGGGGTATGTCGCCTGATTGAAGGGCAATCAGTTGTGCTTTCCGGATAATATGAACCATAAAATTTTTCCCATTGACTTTTTCTACCGTCGACCGGTCGTCGTTGGGAGCCACCATATCATATACACTGAATCCATTCAGAGAAGGATGTTTCATTACGCGGGAATCCGAACGAAGTCTGGAGTATAGCTTATAGGTAGCCACAATGGGTTCACCCAGATAACAATCTTTTTTGCTTACTTCTACCTTAATAAAAAAATTCTTTCTGATTTTATCTTCCACATGCTCGCCAGGTTTGATCACTACTTCCATATCCACCTGCGGTTCGGCCGCAGGCCAACCCGGATCGGGCAGCGGATTGAAATTATTAGGTGGTTGGGAATTCCCGTAACTGGTTACATTCCGAACGTTGAGGGTAACCGGATTGGAATGCATCTGATGTCCGTCCACGGTAGCTGTTGCTCCCCTGATCGTGAATTTCCCCGGGTGTTTAGGTTGTAAAACATAGCTGATGGATTTGCTCTGGCTCATTGCTCCATTCACAATGCTCATGCCGGTGGACTGGCTTGGGCCATGAACGATGGTAAAATCCGGGAAATCGGGGGGGGCCAGATTTTCAATCTGTTTAGCATTCTCAATGATGTATTGAATCTGGACATAATCCGTTTTGCCCATATCTTTTGTATTGGCGACAGTAGTAAAACTCACCTGCGCCATGACCGGACTCATCAGCAGGCATAGCCATAAGGGAAGAAAGCTCCGGATGGGTAAAAATGAATCTATAACACTGGGTTTAAATGAAATGAACTGCGGCACAACAGCAAATATAGAAACGAGAAAACGGGATGCGCTGAAAAACGCACTAAAAATGCGTTAAATCCTTCTTACAGATCTCCTAACAGGGGGCGGATCACCAGATCTTCTACAACGGCCTGGGGTGAAAGTTTTGTGATTTGCAAAATGGTATCTGCAATATCGGAGGGTTTCATGATGCGGTTGGGATCCACTCCGCTGCCAGACCAGGAATCGGTGTAGGTGGCACCGGGATAAACTCCCGTTACTTTAATACCGTATGGCTTCATTTCCTCACGCAGATTTTTTGAAAACCCGGAAAGTGCAAATTTGCTGATGCTGTATGAACCTCCGTTGGGATAGGCTTCCAGGGCAGCAATGGAACAGAGATTAAAAATATGACCGCTTTTGCGTTTCATCATGGCAGGAAGCAGTGTGCGTGTAAGGCGGTAGGCACTCCATAAATTGATGTCCAGCATTTTTTCCAGCGTGCCATCCGGCTCATTATAGATACTGCCCGGAATAAAATTTCCTGCGTTATTGATGAGGATATCAACGTCTGCCTGCTGATCCAACACCCAGTTTCCAAAACCAATAGCCCCTTCTTTGGAAGAAAGATCGAATGCTTTGGCCTTAATCTGCTGATCGGGAAAACGGCCCATCAGGGATTCCAACGCGTGATAAAGTGAAAATTCATTCCGTGCAGTAAGGTAAAGATGATGCCCTTCCTTCGCAAAACTTTCGGCGAGGGAATATCCGAGTCCCCGCGATGCTCCGGTGATGATGATATTCATGGTATGCAATTTACGCCTTGCCCGCCGATGCGAAGCGAAGGAGGGTGAAAATGTGGAAATATGAAAATGTGAAAAGGAAAGACAGGCTTGAAGTAGTTGTCGTTGCTGATGTTTTAACAGGTTTCGGGTTAGTTTGAAAAACAGATAATTCAAGATAGTCTGGTGAAAGCAAAGGAAACCGCTGCCGGTTGAACCGTTTTAAACAAGCACGGTTCAGCTGTGCTTAAACAAGCACTAAATTGCAGCATGCGCTATCAGCACCTTTTCTTTGACCTGGATCATACGCTTTGGGATTTTGACAGTAATAGTCGCGAGGCGTTGGAAGATATTTATTCTTCGCTTTCACTAAAGCAGGCCGGTGTGCATGATTTTTCGGTTTTTCACACAAAGTA
>JAYVXJ010000902.1:0-3044 GCA_043785285.1 Chitinophagaceae bacterium | reverse complement strand
TCATCAACAGCCACTACCTCAGTGAAGGAATTCGCATAACGTTCGGACTAACCCTGCCCGCCATTATCGGAACATACCTGCATCAGGAGGCTATTGGCATTACCATGTCGCTTGGTGCGAGCTGTGTGATCATGGTGGATAATGCCGGCCCCATTCATCACCGCCGCAACGCGATGATGATTTGTATTCTCGTCATTTTTATGGTGGCGCTGCTCACCGGATTTATTGCTGTTTCACCAATTGCAACCGGAATCCTGATTGCCGTCTTTTGTTTTTTGTTTCCCATGATCGGCGTGTATGGAGCACGCGGGGGATCCATTGGCCTCGCAGCTTTATTCATCATGGTGCTGAATCTCGAAGAGCGGATGCATGGCTGGACTGTCGTTTTCAATGCCTTGTATATTCTTTTCGGAGCGGTCTGGTATATGTTACTCAGTCTCTCTCTGTATAGCTTTCGTCCTTTTAAAGTTACCCAACAGGCATTGGGTGATTGCATCCAGACAACCGCCGGTTATTTACTCTGGCGAACCGCCTTCTATGGTAAAAATCCGGATTTCGATAATATCTATTCCCACCTGATCGACAAACAGGCCGAAATCCATGAAAAGCAAAATCTGGTCAGGGAACTGCTTTTCAAAAGCCGGGATATCGTGAAGGAGTCCACCAATACGGGCCGCGTAATACTACTTATCTTTCTGGATATTATCGATCTTTTTGAACGGGTGATGAGTACACAGCCTGATTACAAAATCCTTCATCAATTCTTTGAGCAAACGGATATTCTCGAAAAATTTAAAGTGCTTCTCCTGGTCATTTCGGAAGAGCTGAATGAAACCGGCATCGCTGTAAAAAGCGGGAAGCCCTATCCGATGAACGAACGCATGGATATCATGCTGCGGGAATTGAAAAAAGATTTTGAGCAGTTGAGGGATGAAAAAAGAGATGCTTCAAATGTAGTGGGGTTTATTGCCTTACGGAATGTGCTGGACGGACTGGAAGATATTGTTTCCCGTCTCCAAACCATTCAGCAATACAGTTCGTACGACCTGAAAGGAAATAAGAGAGAGCTTGGTGAAGTGGATTATGACCGGTTTGTAACCCATCAGGATATCGATTCGAAAGTACTGCTGGATAATTTCAACTGGAAGTCCAACAGCTTCCGTCATGCACTGCGGGTTTCCATTGCCACAACGGCCGGATTCATCGTCTCTCAATTTTTTCCAATAGGCCATAGTTACTGGATATTGTTAACTATTATTGTGATCCTGAAACCCACATATGGTCTTACGAAGAAAAGAAATTACGATCGCGTGTTGGGAACCATCGTCGGCGCAGGCATTGCAGCCATGATTCTTTTTTTTATCAAGGATCGCCAGGTGATTTTTGGTTGCATGGTGCTCCTGATGGTCCTGGCGTATAGTTTCATGCGCTTAAAATATCTGGTTTTCGTCATGCTGATGACCCCGTATATCCTGATCCTGTTCTATCTGCTCAACCCACATAATTTCAGAAGCGTTATTGGTGACCGGCTGCTGGATACGGCCATCGGATCGGGGATTGCTTTTCTCGCCAATATTTTTATTGCACCTGTCTGGGTGAAGGATCAATTCACTTCTTACCTCCTGCAGATGATCGACGCAAACAAAAATTATTTCCGCGATGTGGCGGCTACATTTGTAGGGGAAGAAGTAGGGGTTATCCAGTATAAATATTCCCGCAAGATGGCCTATGTGGCGCTGGCCAATGTAACCGATTCGCTCAACCAGATGCTGACCGAACCCAAACGGAAACAAAAAAATCCCACGGAATTTCATCAGTTCGTTGTGTTGAACTATATGCTCGCATCCCATACGGCAACACTTGCATCATACGCCCGGAGCGGGGATCCGGTGCCGGCGGATAAAGACTATACGTTTGTGATGGATGTGGTGCTTTCCAATTTGTCCAAAGCATATGTGGTACTTCAGCAGGGATCTTCAGAAATCAAATCAACATCATCTCTTCCCGATTCTTCCCAATCTTCAACGCAACGAATAGAAGAAGCATCCGCCAAAGAAGGATTACGAAAAATGAATGACCGGGTAACCGCGATGCTGTCGAAACGAAAAGCCGAATTGGAGCAGGGCATTTTAGAAAGTCCCACCCGCGGGCAGCTGACGCTGGTTAAATCCGTGAATGATCAGTTCAATTTTATCACGAAGATCTCCGCGGATGTATTAAAAGTTGTAGGGAAATGGGGATAGCAATTCAACTAGCATTAATTGTATCTTTAGAGAAGGCAATCATGAAAAGAAGAAATTTTATCAGGCCTACTGCGATGGTAACAGGTAAAACGTACTAACATCTGAAGCAATGGATTATGTGAAAGAAGTCTGCGACTGGGCCGTTGGATTTTTTGGTGTTGCAGAAATTGGCAGGATCATTCATTCCGGTAATTACAGTTCCCTTCGCACCTATACAGGGATCGTTGCGGTTATCGGACCGCTTTTTCCGATCGTTTTGGTTTTAGAAATCGGGGTTGCTTTAGTATACCGGAAATTCAAAACGTTTGATTATAAAATACCCTTCTTCTCTTATGTGTTCAATGCTGTTATTGGAAGATTTATTTCTATTGCCGCAATCGCTTTCTGCATCGGTCTTTTTGCGAAACATGCGATTTTTAAAACCAGCTTTACCTGGTACTGGTTTATTTATGGGTATATCGTTTGGGAATTTGGTCATTTTATTTATCACTATTTCGGTCATAAGGTCCGGTTATTATGGTGTTTGCATTCCACCCACCATGCTCCGCAAAACATGAACCTCTCTATTTCCTTTGCGCATTTTTTTCTGGAAGGGCCATATGCGGACGTGGTCCGCACGACCACCTGTATTTTATTAGGTGTTGATCCGGCTATGCTGGTTGTCATTATGTTTATTGATGGTTTCTGGGGTGGATTTATTCATATGGGCGAAAACCTGAGTAAAAATGGTAAGTTCGGACCATTGCATAAATATATTCTCACGCCCATGCACCATCGCGTTCATCACGGGAGAAATCCGTT
>JAYVXJ010000901.1:0-9884 GCA_043785285.1 Chitinophagaceae bacterium | reverse complement strand
TAAAAGGATACCATCCTCAAAACTAACCTGGGTACGCGGCGTTCCATTGGGATTCTTAAGTTCGTTCTTCTTGGATTTTGCTGCCGGGCCTGGTGTAGCCTGGTATTCACCCATGAGGTAAGATTTCGTATTGAAATTTTCCTGTCCGAGCCCCTGAATATTTTTTAAAGAATTTTTATTGATGAATCCGCGGTCAACCAATGCTTTTTCGTTCACCCGATCAGTTCTCCATAAGCAAAAGTCCTGAGCCTGCTTCCAACTTACTCCAACTACAGGATAGTAATTGTAAGAAGGATGACGGAAATAATATTCCACCAACGGCTCGTTGTATGCCAGTTCGCTTCTCCATACGAGGGTATCGGGAAGAGCACCGTCGCGTACTGACTTATATTCATCTCCTTCAAATACATTGTCAACCCAGTAGAGGTATTCGCGGTAGTGCACATTGGCTACTTCGGTTCTGTCTATATAAAAGGAATTCACGGTTACCCGGCGTGGAATATTGTTCCATTCGCTCATCACATCTTCTTCGGTAGCGCCCATGGTAAAAGTACCGCCTTGTACAAAGACAAGACCAGGACCCGTGCGTTGTTCCTTTTCCCGGGAAACCTGATAGCCTCCCATATTCTTATCATTATAGTTCCAACCTGTTACGGAGGAAGACTCCTTTTTCTTGCTGAATAATTTGCCATCCTTGCACGAGGTAATGGAAGAAACAACCATGACGCAGGAAGCAAGGGTAACCAGATTTTTGAGATTCATAGAAAACGCATTTAACCGTGATATGTTAAGTAAAGAAACGTTCTTTCGGAACAAATATTGTAAATAAAGACCTCGTATAATGCACAATACGGGGGGAATGCGAATATAGTATGATTTAGAGAAAAATTCTCTTTTTGGGAATGTTAAAGGATTCCCGGCGGGTACCTGCTGTTTTGGAGTAATTTAAAGCCACTGGAAACCTTTAACTTGCGCAATAATTTTGGCCGGATACCGTTCGAGAAGCCGGCGTTGCCTCCTGTGCTATGTTTGACCAGCGGAAAAGGACCGGGAGCCGTTACTGGAACTCATTTATAACCACAAGATTAGCTATTGAAAATTTCTACCCTCTAAAAGCTGAAATGATACCGGGGCAACTGTTTTGCATTATAACAGGTATCATTGATGTGGTCTGTGTCCTTTTAAGCTAAATTAATATTACATGAAAAGACTGTTTTTCCAGGCAACTGCTTTACTGTGCGGTGTATTTTCGTTAAATTTTGCCAGCGCCCAAACAACTGGCGGCAACAATATCAATGTTGTTACTACTGCTGTACCTTTTTTAAGGATTTCTCCCGATGCACGGGCCGGCTCCATGGGAGAGCTCGGACTGGCTACTTCACCCGATGCGAATTCTTCTTTTTATAATCTGGCTAAAACCCCGTTTTCCCAATACAATACCGGGATCGGGTTGACCTATACTCCCTGGCTTAAAGACCTGGGGCTGAATGATGTATATATGTTGACCGCTGCCGGATATCATAAACTGGATGATCTCCAGGCTATTTCAGCTTCTATCCGGTATTTTAGTTTGGGTAGTATTCAGTTTTCGGATTATAACGGAAATAACTGGGGAGAAGGAAGACCCCGGGAATTTTCTGTAGACCTGGGTTATTCCAGAAAGTTGTCTGACAAACTTTCTCTGGGCCTGGCCTTGCGTTATATCAATTCCAATCTGACCCTGGGTGCAGCTGCTGTAAGTGGTAGTATTTCGGCTTATAAGGCCGGGAATGCGGTTGCAGCCGATCTTTCTTTATACTATAACCTTACGGATGCAAATAAACAGGGTTGGACCTTTGGTGCTGCCTTGTCGAACCTGGGTACCAAGATTGGCTATACCAATGATGCTACTCAAAAAGAATATATTCCGGCTAATCTGGGTATAGGTACGGCTTATACGAAAGTGTTTGATGAGCAAAACAAGATCACGTTCGGCCTTGACCTGAATAAATTGCTGGTTCCTGCTCCGCCAATTTTCACTGGTGATTCATCCGTGGATGGGGCGGCAGTTGATAAATATCATAACCAGGCTGTTACCGGCAGCTGGTTTAATTCTTTTTCTGGAGGTGACCAGTTAAAAAAGATTAATGCTTCTATTGGTGCAGAATATACCTATAATGAACAGTTTGCTTTCCGGTTAGGCTATTTTTATGAAGATAAGAGCCAGGGAGGAAGACAATATTTTACGCTGGGCGTTGGGCTGAAATACAATATGCTCGGATTGAATTTTTCTTATCTGGTTCCTTCGGGAAGCGGCATTACCCGTAACCCGCTTTCCAACACGATCCGGTTCGGACTCTTCTTTGACCTCGATGGCGGAGAGAATGCCCCCTCTAACAATACGGATCAATAAAAGACAATAATAGAAAAGTCGTTTCAGACGTGGATTGGCTAATTTTGCCGCTGCTGAAACGGCTTTTTCATTTACTCTATTGAATCATGACCTACCGGATAGGTTTCGGAACCGATTATCATCAACTCGCAGAAGGGAAAAAACTCTGGCTGGGAGGAATCCATATCCCTCATGAGAAAGGATCAGTAGGTCATAGTGATGCCGACGTACTCCTGCATGCCATTTGCGACGCCCTGCTGGGCGCATTGAATCTGGGAGATATTGGTTTTCATTTTCCCGATACGGATGCGGCTTATAAAGACATTGACAGCAAGCTATTACTGGATAAAACATATCAACTAATCCGGAAGAAAGGATTTTCTATCGAGAACCTGGATTCCACGATTTGCCTCGAGAAGCCAAAAATTATACTGTATGCTAATCAGATGAGGCAAGTCATTTCCCGGATCCTGGAGATCAGGGAAGACGATATTTCCATAAAAGCCACAACCACAGAAAAATTGGGTTTTGTTGGCCGGGAAGAAGGCGTAGTTGCCTATGCCGTGGTCTTGTTGAAGAAAGGAGAATAGTTAACTTTGCGCCCATGCCAGCACTCCGGGTCAAGATTATCAACAAGTCATCCAATCCACTTCCTGCTTATGCCACATCTGATTCCGCAGGAATGGATCTGAAAGCAGATATTCCCCAGCCAGTCATACTTCATCCGCTGGAACGCCAATTGATACCTACAGGTATATTCATTGAGCTACCATCAGGATATGAGGCTCAGGTTCGTCCACGCAGTGGGTTGGCGCTGAAACAAGGCATCACCTGTCTGAATTCACCTGGAACGGTGGATGCAGATTACCGGGGGGAACTAAAAGTGATTCTGATCAATCTTTCAAATATGGAACAGGCAATTCATCCCGGTGACCGTATTGCCCAGATGGTGATCAGTTCTGTGGAGAAAGTAATCTGGGAGCCGGTGGATATGATTAATCAGACTGCCAGAAACGATGGCGGATTCGGACATACGGGAAAACGATAACTATGGTTAAGTTAATAAAGATGCATTTCGGGTTTTTGAAAATGATCTTCGGGCTGCTGCTGATCGGTATTTCGGTTGTTGGTTGCCGCTCGGCAAAAAAAATTACTACCGCCATCACCAAAAAAGATACATTGGCTGTAAAACAGGTTGATACTTCCGTTGCTGTAGATCTTCAGGCAGATTCTATCCGGTATATCAACCAATTGTATAATCATATAGAAAGCAGCCTCATTGATTGCCATACTTTCTCCGCGAAAATGAAAGTACATTATGAAGGAAGTGACGGAAAAGACTATGAATTCAATGCCTTCCTCCGGTTGCAAAAAGATAAAATAATATGGGTTTCCATCAATGCCCTGTTGGGTATAGAAGCTTTCCGTGCCCTGATCACACCAGACAGTGTAAAAGTGTTGAGCAAACTGGATAAAGTGTATCAGTTAAGGTCCGTCAGTTATCTCCAGGAACTAACCCATCTCCCATTCGACTTTCAAACCCTGCAGGCCATCCTCCTGGGCAATCCGATTTATCTGGATAGTAACATTGTCTTTTACCGTAAGGATGAGCAGGGGATTTCTCTTTTAAGTGAAGGAAAACTTTTCAGAAATTATATAACGCTGAATAAAGATGACCTCCGGATCAGACACAGCAAACTGGATGATGTGGACCGATTACGCGCTCGTTCCTGTGACCTCACGTATGGAGATTATGAAGAGAAGAATACCATTCTCTTTTCCACTTTCCGCAAAATTGCTGTAGCCGAAAAAGCGCGACTGGATATTGAACTCACATTCAAACAATATTCTTTTAACGAACCTTTAAACTTTCCGTTCAGCATTCCAAAAAATTATAAACGGAAATAGGCGTTATACAGTAACTTTCAGCCCCAACGTTTATGATGAATATGCGCAAACCGGTATTCCTTTTTATTTTAACGCTCTGCTCTGCAGTGGCTTCTTTTGCCCAGACACCTGCGCAAACCCGCAGTGATCTTGAAAAAGAGCGGGCTTCCATTCAGCAGGAAATTGAGGGGGTAAAGCACTCCCTTGATATTACCAAAAAAAACAGAAAAGAAACACTCGGGCAACTGGCACTTTTGCAAAGACGTCTCCGGTTGCGGCAGGCGGCCATTTCAAACATAAATCATCAGCTTAATTTTATTCAGTCCGACATGAATAATTCATGGTCCGAAATCCTGAAACTCAAAAAGGAACTGGATACGCTTCGGAAGCAATATGCCGAAAGTGTGGTATATGCTTATGAGAACCGGACGAACTACGATTTTCTCAATTTTATTTTTGCTGCCAGCAATTTTAACGATGCACTAAAACGGGTTGCTTACCTGAAATCATACCGTACTTACCGGGAAGAGCGGGCAGAGAATATTCAGAAAACACAAGTTCTGCTCCAAAGTAAAATAGATGGCCTTAAAATTAAACGGGTTGAGAAAGATGAGGCGTTGGTGAAACAGAACAAAGAAAAACAGGTACTGGAAGTAGAAAAAAGGGAAAAGGATCAGGTAGTAAGCAGTTTGCAGTCGCACGAAAAAGAACTGAAAAGGGAAATGAACCTGAAGCAGCGGCAGGATCAGAAATTGGGTAATGCTATAGCGGCGGCCATCCGCCGGGCAAGGGAAGAAGCTATCCGGGAAGCCAGGAAAAGTGCTGCCACTGCTGCCGCCAACGCACCCGAGAAGGCAGATAATGCAAAAGCAAATTCTTCCGTCTCTGCTCCAAATAATGCAGCTGCTTCCAGATCGGCAACAAAGCCGGCAAAAACGGAAACGCCATTTAATACCCGCACCGATATTGCCTTGTCGGATAATTTTGAGAAGAACCGCGGACACCTGCCATGGCCGGTGGCATCGGGCAATATTGCTATGCGGTTTGGCCCGCACGAATACATCAAGGGCATTGTACATAATAACCAGGGTATTACTATTGAATCTGCACCTGGTTCATCTGTTATAGCGGTATTCGATGGAGAAGTGCAGAATGTATTTAATGTGGGGGATGTTACCGCCGTAATGATCCGTCATGGAAAATATTTTTCAACCTATAGTAATCTTGCTTCGGTTTCCGTTTCGCGGGGACAACAAATTAAAACCGGTCAGATGCTGGGAAAACTAGCCGATATCGGCCAGCTTGAATTTGTGCTTTCAGACGAAAAGGATCATCTTTTTGATCCGGAGAAATGGCTGAGAAGATGAGGTGCATTCAGAAACCGGTCATATAGTCGTTCATACTTCGGAACAATTTGATGGATATCAAATTTCTTCGCCTGTTCGGATGCGTTTTTCTTGAATGATTTCAGCACTTCGTTATCCGATAAAATAGAGATGGCATTGTGGCTCATGGACGCCACATCACCTACCGGACTCATATAACCGGTTTTCCCATTTACATTGATCTCGGGTAAACCGCCTGCATCGCTGGAGATTAAAGGCACAGCGGCAGCCATGGCTTCCAGTGCGGCCAATCCGAAACTTTCATATTCTGAAGGAAGTATAAACAGATCGGCTATAGCCAGGATTTCTTCAATTTGTTCCTGCTTACCTACAAAACGGATATCATCACAAAGGCCTAATTCCCGGCAAAGATTTTCTGTTTCCGGACGTTCCGGTCCATCTCCGACAAACAATAATTTAGAGGGGGTTTTTTTGTTTACTTCAGCAAAGATGCGGACTACATCCTCCACCCGTTTGATTTTTCTAAAATTGGAAGCATGCACCAGGATGCGCTCGCCATTGGGGGCAATTACTTTTCTAAAGGCATCTATCGGCTTTTTCTGAAAACGACTTACATCCACAAAATTGTGAATCACTTCTATTTCTTTTTTGATATCGAAAATCTTATAGGTTTCGTCGCGCAGGTTTTGGGATACAGCGGTAATCGCATCGCTTTCATTGATGGAAAAAGCAACTACCGGAGCCAGCGTTTTATCGCGGCCCACCAGTGTAATATCCGTGCCATGCAGGGTAGTGATTACCGGAATGGTTTTACCATGCGTGGCCACGATTTTTTTTGCCATATACGCAGCTGAAGCGTGGGGAATGGCATAGTGTACATGCAAAAGGTCGAGCTGATGATTAACAATCACATCCACCATCGTACTGGACAGCGCAGTTTCGTATGGGGGATATTCGAATAGCGGATAGGTAGCCACCCGAACTTCATGATAAAATATATTCGCATTGAACTCAATCAAACGCACCGGCTGCTGATAGGTGATGAAATGAACCTGATGGCCCTTATCGGCCAGCGCCTTCCCCAATTCCGTAGCTAAAACACCACTACCACCGAAAGTTGGGTAACAAACAATGCCAATCCGCATGAGTCCTGAAATTTAATGAACAAAGGTAAACACATTTTCCGCAGTCCATAATATGGAATCACACAATACTTATCTTAGCAGAAATTAACATCGATGTACCGGATATTGTTTGGCTTTACCTTTCTTTTATTTTCCGGATCCATCCAGGGACAGGCAGACACTGCTTTATGGCACTCATGGTAAGGGCAGCGGGTCTGCGAAATATGCATCAGAAGCCAAAGTGAATAGCGAAAAACATATTTTTGCTTTGGAAAGCGATGGTTTCGGGTTCACCCCCATTTATCGGGTTGACAAATACAGATTGTAAAATGTTCGGTTATGAAAAAATTTCTTACCATCTTATTCTTACTCATTCTTATTGGAGGCGGGTTGTTTATTTACTGGCGTTTCTTCTGGGTTTTTGGAGAAGGGGTTAAAGCCGGGCAATTAAATAACCTCATGAAGAAGGGCTATGTTTTTAAAACGTACGAAGGCCGTTTGATCCAGGCTGGCTTTCAGGGAGGCGGGGCAGGTTCCGTGCAGTCTTATGAGTTCCGTTTTTCCGTTGTGAATGAGAAAGTAGCAAACCAGTTAATGGCCAATAGCGGTAAGGAATTCGAATTGCATTATAAGGAATATATGTCCACCGTACCCTGGCGCGGAACTTCCGTTTATGTTGTGGATAGCATTCTATCTATGAAGGACGCCAGGCTTTTGCAGAACCCGTATACTCCTTAGGCTTCCGCATTAATCAGAAAAATGGCAGGCTGCTTTTGCAGTTCAGGAACTGCTTTGCGCCAGTCTTCGATAGTTTTTGTATGAATGGATTCCATCTTGCCGGTTAGATTAACGGCCACGCATAAGCGCGTATCGGGGTGGCCGTTTTTTAATATAGCTTCAATCATTACCTGATTCCGGTAAGGTGTTTCGATAAAGATCTGGGTGGAAGATTGTTTTTGTGAAAGAGCCTCCAGTTCTTTGATCTTCCTGTTTCTTTCCTGCGCATCTACGGGAAGGTAACCGTTGAACTGAAACTGCTGGCCATTCATACCACTTGCCATGAGGGCAAGCAGAATAGAACTTGGTCCTACTAATGGCTTTACAATTGCTCCTGCCTGATGTGCAGCAGCCACCAGCAGCTGACCAGGATCAGCAATGCCGGGACATCCGGCTTCACTTAATATACCGATCTGCTTTCCCTGCTTCACCTGATGGAGAAATTCGGTTTTAGTACTTTCTTCCGATTTATGAATGACAAACCAATCGTACCGGTCGATCTCCATTTCCTTCCATAATTTTTTCAGAAACCGGCGTGCACTGCGTTCATTCTCCACAAAAAAAACGTCGCAGGTTTTAACAGCCTGAGTGATGTACTCCGGCAATACGGTAAGGGCGTCTTCGTCCAGGAAAGTGGGAATTAAATAAATAGTTGCGGGTGGTATCATTCCTCTATGTTCTGGTGATAAAGACTGATCGTTGCGGCAACCAATGCGTAAGAAGGGGCCAGCACCCATCCCGCAAAAGGAATAAAATGCAGGAGATAGAAAACCAGCCCGTTGCCAATGGCCAGGCCCCGGCGCTTACTGATATAAACAATGCTGGCTGCAGGAGAAAGACGGTGCCGTTCGCAGCTGTAGTCCAGCATGGAGAATCCATAGTAATAACATTCCACCAGGGAGGAGATCACCGGCGTTATCCAGCCTACGAGCGGGATAAAAGATAATATGAGTATGGAAACGGTATAAACAGTTTGCCAGAGGCAATTCCGGAAGGCCAGTTTAACAGCACGGGAAATGTCTTTAAAAAATTGCGCATATTGAAAAACGAATTCTTTTCCTTCAATGATGGATTCGGTTTTTTCACTCAGGTAAGCAAATACCGGCGAGCCGATGATGAGGAATAAATATTTAAAAAGAGAAAAATAAAAGAAGATCATGGTTAGTCGCACCATGATGCCACCCATCATGAATAAAAAACTTAAGGCGGCGCTGTGCTGATGATGAAGCCAGCGGTCAATCCCAATGATCTGACTGAGTTGGGAAACAGCACTGTCCGCCGAAATCCAGAAAAAATAAATGCCTATACTAAACAGGATCATGTAAAAGAATCCCGGGATCAGGATCCATTTCCATAAATTATGTTTGCCAATGAATAGATGGGCCTTCCGGTAGGCCTGAATGGCAATGACAATTTCTTTAAGCAAACCTCTTTTTTAAAGATGTTGAATATAGCACTAATTTACGCTTTAAGCCATGTATATGCCCGGAACAGTTAAAAAACTCGATGAATCCTTTTATGATAGGACTGATGTGTTGAAAATTTCCCGTGAACTTCTTGGGAAAATTCTGGTTACGCATTTTGATGGAGTGATTACTTCGGGCCGGATCGTGGAAACGGAAGCTTATGCGGGCGAAGCTGACAGAGCCTGTCACGCCTATGGAGGAAGGAGAACGGCCCGTACAGAAGCCGTTTACGGCCCGCCAGGCACCATTTATATTTATATCTGTTACGGTATGCATCATCTCTTTAATGTGGTAACAAATAAAAAAGATATTCCGCACGTCATTCTGATTCGTGCATTGGAACCTATGGAAGGAATATCAACAATGCTGAATCGAACGGGAAAGCCGGTGCAGGATTATACGTTAACCAAAGGACCCGGGAATGTTTCGTGTGCTTTAGGAATGAGTAAGGAACATTCGGGGAGCAATTTATTATCGCGTGAAATATATATTGCCGATGACGGGTTGAAATATAAAAAAGACCAGATTCTGGTCACCAAAAGAATCGGTGTGGAATCCGCAAGAGAAGACGCTGAACGCCTTTACCGGTTTATTGTGAAAGGGAATCCTTATGTGAGCGCAAAGAAATCCTAGAATTTCGGACAAGGAATGGATTTGGCTCCATCAGCAGGTTTCTTAATATAGATCAGGGATATTTCGACACCACCCTGACTTTGGGAGGCCGTTTTTAGTGAGGATACATTTACGTCGTAGGACATACCCAGGGTAAATGGGCCTACGTCAAGACCAACGTATGGGATAATAGCATCGGTAAGATTGCTGAACCTCGCCCAAACGCCCAGATAAAAATTGATGGGACTCGCATCATTGCCATTCAGGTTATTCGACCAGGCCGCTCCGAGCATGGTATTGG
>JAYVXJ010000900.1:0-3056 GCA_043785285.1 Chitinophagaceae bacterium | reverse complement strand
AAGTGCGCCCGCACTCGCACAGCGAAAATCGTTATGGTCGGATGTTGCGGAGACAAAAATAAGGGTAGCTCAGGGAGCTCGTGTTATTGTGCCCCATGTGTACAGAACAGTTGCGCTGAATCAGTCTGCGCTGAAAAGCCTGTTGAAATCGCTTCCTATGGAAAGCAATGTGTCAGTCCGAAATTCAAGCAGGATCATCAGCCTGCCGATGCCCGACGGATCCTATCAAAGTTTCAGGGTGGTAGAATCTCCTGTTATGGAGCCGGAGCTCATGAAGAAGTATCCCGAAATCAAAACCTACTCGGGCCAGGGTATTGAAGATCCTGCGGCAACGGTCCGGTTTGACTGGACGCCAAAAGGATTTCATGCCATGATTCTATCACCAAGAGGTACCGTTTTCATTGATCCTTACAGCAAAGGAGATATAACCAATTACATTAGTTATTATAAGAAAGATTTTGTTCCGGCAGGCCGTAAAAATTTCTCGGAGGGAGCAATGGGTGAAGACATATTAAAGATGCAGTCTGCCCCGGTAAAAAATGGTGCAAACTATGCAGGAAAGGAATTGGCTTCTTCCGGCACACAATTACATACTTACAGACTTGCTTTGGCCGCGGATCATAATTACAGCACTTTTCAGGGAGGTACCAAAGTGCTTACCCTTGCGGCAATGGTTACTACTATGAACCGCGTTAATGGTGTGTATGAAAAGGAAGTGTCGGTACACATGAATATTATTGCAGGCGATGACGCACTAATTTACCTTACCACTGCGGGTGACCCGTATACGGCATCCGGGGCTTGTGCTCTTCGCCCGCAAAACCAAACCAATATTGACGCAGTAACAGGAAGCGCCAATTATGATATTGGCCATTTATTTGCCATGAGCGCAGGAGGTTGTGCAGTAAATAATTCTGTTTGTAATAATGCCCTTAAGGCATACGGTGTTACAGGTAACAGCAGCCCTGTTGGAGATCCTTTTGATATTGACTATGTAGCTCATGAAATGGGGCACCAGTTTAATTGCCCGCATACCTGGAATGGTACGCAGGGTTCCTGTTCAGCAGGACAATATGCTGCAGGCTCGGCCTATGAACCCGGCAGTGGCACTACTATTATGAGCTATGCCGGTATTTGCGGCAGTGACGATTTGCAGCCGCACAGCGATGCGTTTTTTGCGTCCAAAAGTTTTGATGATATTGTGGCATATACATCTTCTGGTACTGCCAGTAGTTGTGGTGTTGCAACGCCTACCGGCAATAATGCACCTGCTGTAAATGCAGGACCAGGCGGATTTACGATCCCCAAAAATACGCCTTTCACTTTAACCGGCTCAGGTACTGATCCTGATGGAGACCCGCTTACTTTTGAATATGAAGAATTTGATCTGGGCCCCGCGGGTGCTCCCAATTCTCCCAGCGGCAATGCGCCCATATTCCGGTTTTTTCCACCGGGTAATTCGGCTTCCCGTACGTTTCCAAAATTGTCAGATATTCTGAATAATACGCAAACCCTCGGCGAGATTTTGCCCAGCTATACACGCACGCTTAATTTCAGGTTAACTGCCCGGGATAACAGGGCCGGTGGTGGTGGTGTTGCATATGCTTCGGTGTCTTTGAATGTGGATGGTGCCTCGGGGCCATTTGTTGTCACATCGCCAAATACAGCCGTGAGCTGGTGTCCTGGCGTACACACGGTTACATGGAACGTTGCTAATACCAACGTGGCTCCGGTAAATGTTACAAACGTAAAAATCTCTATGTCAGCCGACGGCGGTAATACTTTTCCAACTGTGTTGCTTGCAAGTACGCCTAACAATGGCTCGGCTAATGTTACAATTCCATGCACTTTTAGCAATCAGGCCCGCATAAAAGTAGAAGCTGTAGGAAATGTTTTCTTCGATATTTCGAACCTCAATTTTATAATCGGAGACAATACACCACCCACCTTTACAGTTCCACCTAATATAACTATTTATAAAGATGCCAACTGTAATTATACAGCGCCGCCTGCATTAACAGGCGATGTGACCAATAAAGCCGATAACTGCAATGGCACGCTTAACGCCACTTTTACCGATGCTGTGGCTGCCGGCAGTTGCGAGGGAGCATTAATTATTACCAGGAAATGGACACTTTCCGATGATTGCGGCAATACAACTATTCATAATCAAACCATTACCGTAACCGATAATACCCCGCCCACTTTTACCACGCCGGCTGATATTACTGTGTATAAAGATGCACATTGCAATCAGAATGTTGCTGTAAGCGTAACCGGAGATGTAACCAATAAAGCGGATAATTGTACCCACACATTGAATGCTGTTTTTACAGACGGAGCACCAGTGCCAGGCAGCTGTGTTGGCAACGAAACAATTACCAGGAAATGGACACTGACCGACAATTGCGGAAATTCTACCAGTCACAACCAGCTTATTACTGTACGGGATACTACTCCTCCTGTCATTGCCAATATTACTGCTACACCTTCAGTAATGTGGCCACCAAACCATAAAATGAATAAGGTAGTGATTGGCTATACGGATCTTGACAACTGCTCTCCTCCGGCAAAAGTAGCCTCCGTGCTTAAGATAGCGAGCAACGAGCCCATCAATGGAACCGGCGATGGCAACACGTCTCCCGATTGGACCGTGCTTAACAATCACCAGGTATTGCTTCGTGCGGAAAGAGCTGGTAATGGTAATGGAAGAATTTATACCATCTTTATTACAGCCACTGACGATTGTGGTAACAAGAGTGTGGATTCAACGCATGTGATAGTAAACCATGATCAAAGCTTGCAGGTAATCAGAACTTTACCGCTGCAGGATAATGTAACTGGTCTGGAAGCGAAAATATTTCCGAATCCTGGCACCGGAATTTTTACTATGATTGTAAAGAGTAACAATGCAAAAGAAAAAGTTATAATGAAGGTAACAGACGTATATGGCAGAGTACTGGAAGTAAAAACCGTGAATGCCAATTCAACAATTAAGATTGGATCAACCTATGCGCCGGGTGGTTATTTTGTGCAGCTTACACAAGGCAAACAAC
>JAYVXJ010000899.1:0-9921 GCA_043785285.1 Chitinophagaceae bacterium | reverse complement strand
ATAATAAGGGTGCATCTTTTTGAAAGATCGATAGAGCCAGATGAATGTCCTCAGGGTTAATCAATTCAAAAAGCACATCAGTGGGGCTAACATATTTTCCGATATTTACATCCACTTTTGAAACAAATCCATTAATAGGTGAATAAATATTGACGCTTTTGGAAATATTGTCCGCGTTTATTTTTTCAGGATTTAGTCCAATTAAGGCGAGTTTCTGCCCTAAAGCCTTTACCAATACTTTCTGTGTCTGATAATCACTTGTCACCTGCTCAAGTACTTTATCACTGCTGGCTTTACTGGCGTTCAATTCCTGCTGACGAGTATATTCTTTCTGAAACTGTTCCTGCTTGATTTTAGCTGACAGATAATCTTGTTGCAGTTGTATATATTGCGGATCTTCCAACACACCTAAAATCTCTCCCTTTTTCACGGGCAAGCCAGGTAGTAGTTTAGTGGTTTTTAAATAGCCGCCCAACGGGAAACTAATAGACACAATATTTTGAGGTGGCACGTCTACCTTACCATTTACTTTTAATAAGGATGACATATTCCTCTTTTCAGCTTTGCCGGTAACAATACCTGCATTTTTAGCCTGCGCATCGCTTAAGCTTACCTCCGATTGATTTTGTGTCTGTTTCTGTTTTTTGGGTTTGCTCGCTTTATCATCATCTTTTTTCTCCGAATGGCAGGACATTAGAGCAATTGATATGAATAGTATGATTATCTTTTTCATAATCTCCATTTTAGTTGATAAAAGTTAAGGTTTCAAGGCGGATAGATAATTGATTCAATTCCTGAACCGCTTCCACATAAGTTGATTTTACAGAAATGGCCTGATTAATAACCATCACCCATTCCAGGTAGTTGATTTCCCCGTTTTGATATTGGAGATTCGCTATTTTGAAAATCGTTTCTGCATTGTTCAGCAAACCTGTTTCATAAGCCCTTACATTTCGCCATTGAATATTATACTGTTCAATAGTATTCTGATAAGCTGTGGTGAGTTGTTGTTTGATCAAATCGAAATTAACCTGGGCTTGTAAAATCT
The DNA here is from genome assembly GCA_043785285.1 of Chitinophagaceae bacterium. Lineage (GTDB taxonomy): Bacteria > Bacteroidota > Bacteroidia > Chitinophagales > Chitinophagaceae > Puia. Next base: position 8,873 of record JAYVXJ010000899.1, on the reverse strand, counting down.
GCGTTTTGGCGGCCTTGATACGGCTGTTTTGAGGTCCTGCAGACAAGGGAATGCCGATGCCCACTTGTACACTATTAAACCGCTTTGCTGACCCATAATATTTTTCTGTTCCATCCACGTTTTGAAAACCAATAATGCTTTGGTTATTGTAACCAAACATTAAATCAGGCAGTAGTTTAGACTTTTGAAATTGCCAGTTTCTTTGGGAAATAACAATATCCTTCTCGTAAACTATTAAAATGGGAGATTCAATAAGATTGCTATTATCGGTTGATAGCAAAGCAGGTATTTTTATATCCTGTATTTCAGGAATAACTGGTTGCTGTGTATTTAGGAGCGTATTAAAATTTCTTACCGAAATTGTCAAATCTGTTTGTAGTTGTTGTAATTGAATGCCGATTTGCTTCGCTTGCGTTTCCGCTGCGGTCTTTTCCAGCAAATTGGTTTCTCCCTTCTCGAAACGTAAAGAGGCTTTTTTCAAAAACTCCGCATAAATACTATCTGCATATAATAAAAGCTTTTCTTTTTCCTGTAATACAAGAATGTCATAAAATATTTTTTTTACCTCTCCTTTTACACGAACCTGTGTCAGGTTCGATTCCATTTGACTTTTCTCAGCTTCTGCCAGAAGCAATGACCGTTGCCTGGTATATACAGTAGGAAAACTCATGTTTTGGAAAATACTAAACCTCGTATCATTCTTTATGCTGTTGATCTGGCCATAATCTCCTACAATATTTGTTTTAGGGATATCCGTACCGCTTCCTATTAGTTGCTGGCTGCGTTGTACATTCAGTTTGGATGATTGAACAGAAAGATTGTTTTTAACTGAACTATCTATAGCAGCCTGTAAGGAAATAGGTGTTTGAGCTGTCACAATGTTAGCCATCAGTACCATGAGGATCGTTGCAATGGCAGGTATGGTAACTGATGGCTTCTTCTCCCTGCGTTGCAACCATACATACAAAAGGGGCAACACAAAAAGAGTGAGGAAGGTGGCTGATAGCAAGCCACCGATCACAACCGTTGCCAGCGGCCTTTGTACTTCAGCACCTGCACCATTGCTCAGCGCCATCGGGATAAAACCAAGCGATGCTACTGCAGCTGTCATCAGTACAGGACGTAAACGGTTCCTGGTTCCTTCAAGCACAATTTTCATTACATCTTCCCAGCCTTCTTTTTTTAACCTGTTAAATTCTGAGATCATAACAATACCATTTAAAACTGCTACACCAAATAATGCAATAAATCCAATGCCCGCAGATATGCTGAAGGGCATTCCTCGTATGATTAATGCCAGTATGCCACCAATGGCTGATAAAGGAATGGCTGTATAGATCAATAGACCATGCCGCACACTCCGGAAAGCAAAATAGAGCATGATAAAAATGAGTAACAGCGATACCGGGACTGCAATTGCTAATCTTTTTTGTGCTGCTTTCAGGTTTTCAAAAGCACCGCCATATACTACAAAATAACCAGGAGGAAATTGGACACTGCTTTGCACCTTTTGTTGTAATTCATTGACAACCGTTTTTACATCCCTGCCTCTTACGTTAAATCCTACAATAATCCTTCTTTTGGCATCTTCGCGCTGTATCTGGTTGGGGCCTTCTGTCAATTGCACATTGGCCACCTGGTTCAAAGGAATTTGAGCACCGGTAGGAGTAGGGATCAATAAATTTTGAACATCACTAATATCTTTACGCTGGTTATTTTCCAACCTAACCACCAGGTCAAAACGCCGCTCGTTTTCAAATACCAGCCCTGCGCTTTGGCCGGCGAAAGCTGCATTGACGGAGCGGTTTATATCTTCAATATTTAAACCAAACTGGGCTATAGCACTGCGATTGTAGGTTATTACGATCTGCGGCATACCAGTAACCGTTTCTACGTAAAGATCGCTGGCACCATTCACTGAACTTACAATGCTGCCCAGCCTGCCCGCATACACGGCCAGTGAATCCAGGTCTTCCCCAAAAATCTTGCATACTACATCCTGCCTTGCCCCACTGATCAGTTCATTAAAACGCATTTGTACCGGATACTGGAATCCAAATGTTACGCCTGGAATATCCTGCAAAGCGTCATTCATTTTCTTTGCCAGTTCATCAAAGGTCTTGGCGCTTGTCCACTTACTTTTTTCTTTTAAAATAATCATCATATCACTGGCCTCAATTGGCATGGGGTCAGTCGGTATTTCGCTGCTGCCGTTTTTTCCAACAACTTTTTCTACTTCAGGAAATTTTTGTTTAAGGATATGCGCGGCCTTGAGCAAGGTGTTAATGGAAGTATGCAGGTTGCTTCCCGTCAGGACCCTTGTTTCTGTAGCAAAATCTCCTTCTTCGAGCGTAGGAATGAACTCGCCGCCCATTCTTGTAAGCAGAAATACACTACCTGCAAATAAGATAAGGGCTATTGTCAGTACCGTTTTAGGGAAACCCATTACTTTTTGCAGTATTCTTTGATAGCCATTTTCTAAACGGTGCATCATGCGGTCGCTGATAGATGGTTTGACCCTGATCTTTTTGCTGATAAAAAGGGATGTCATCATTGGTATGTACGTAACAGACAGTATGAATGCACCTATTAGGGCAAAGGTTACTGTTTGCGCCATAGGCCGGAACATCTTGCCTTCAATGCCCTGCAAGGAATATATTGGCAAATAAACGATGAGGATAATGATTTGACCAAATACTGCCGCATTCATCATACGTGCCGCACTTTGGTTTACTTCTTCATTCATTTCCGGTTGAGTTATACGGGTTAAAGAAGCAAATTGTTTAGACTGCATCAGGCGATGCATAATAGCTTCTACAATGATAACAGCACCATCTACAATCAATCCAAAATCTATTGCACCAAGGCTCATGAGATTGCCGCTTACGCCAAAGAAGTTCATCAGAATGACGGCAAACAGCATGGATAAGGGAATTACAGACGCTACGATCAATCCTGCCCGCAGGTTACCTAAAAAGAGTACCAGCACCAATACAACGATCAATGCCCCTTCGATCAGATTTCTTTTTACGGTTGAAATGGCATTGTTCACCATTTTAGTTCTGTCCAGAAATGGTTCCACTACCACGCCTTCCGGCAATGTTTTTTCTATCTGAGCTATTCTTTCCTTCACCCGCTTAATAACCGTTGATGAATTTTCCCCTTTGAGCATCATTACTACAGCACCCGCAACCTCTCCTTCGTCATTATATGTCATGGCTCCATAGCGGGTGGCACTTCCCAGGCGTATATCCGCCACATTACGGATCAGGATCGGCACACCATTAGTAGTCATTTTAACCACTATATTGGCAATGTCTTCCTGGCTGGTTACCAACCCTTCGGTCCGAATAAAAAGTACTGTAGGCCCTTTTTCAATGTAGGCACCGCCCGTGTTTTGATTGTTCTTTTCCAGTGCAGTAAATACATCGTTTATAGTAAGATTATAGGATTTGAGTTTGGATGGATTGATACCAATCTCATATTGCTTTAACAACCCGCCAAAACTGGCCACCTCCGCTACGCCCTGTGTTCCTAATAATTGCCTTCTTACAATCCAGTCCTGTATGGTACGCAGTTCCATAGGGCCATATTTGCCTTCATATTCTTTTTTGGCTCTTACTACGTATTGGTAAATTTCTCCCAGCCCTGTAGTAACAGGAGCTAGTTCCGGTTTGCCAAACTGTTGCGGTATCTGGCTCTGTACTCGTTGCAATCGTTCTGTAACCTGCTGTCTTGCCCAATACACGTCTATATTATCTGCAAAGACAATGGTAACCACAGACAGACCGAAGCGCGAAAAGCTCCTGATGTTCTTTAATCCCGGTATATTACTGTTTACCTGTTCGATGGGAAAGGTAATAAGCCGCTCCACATCCGGCGCACCCAAAGAGGGTGAAATGGTAATTACCTGCACCTGGTTGTCGGTAATATCAGGCACAGCATCAATAGGCAACCGGGTGGTTTGGTAAATCCCCCAGGCAATTAATCCTACCGTGAATAAACCAATAATCAGTTTATTCTTTATGGAAAAATGAATAATCTGTTTAAGCATAATAATAACTTAAATAATATGCTTGCATTAGCGGTATAGTAAAATACAGCTAACGAAAAGCAATAACACAATTGAGTTTTGCAATGAAAAAAAATGAATCAGTCAAAACAGGTAGGGGGCGCCCGTAAAGCATTAAACCTGGGTGGTGATAAAGGAAGAAAACATTTCTTTTTCGGGAAATAGTTAGTAGACGATAATATTTTCGGGAATAATCCTATTGATTGACAGACTATACAATTTATTTCTGTATACGAATAGGAAGTAATACCATATTTTATTTCTTCCGGCTTATCTACCACTTTTCCAAAATCAGCGGAATGATGCGCATTCAATGGGCCATCATGATCATCATCGTGGTCATTATGTGCATGTTTTTCTAATGCAGGCTCTTCCTGGTGATGATGGGGAATGAGGTTATGGGCCTGAAGCAATGCAAATGCTACCAGTAGGATCAAAGATATTCCCACGCGTTTATTCATAACATTTTAAAGATACGCCGAAAACTCTTTTCTATTCAAACATTATTTCGCTCCTTTACTTGTTAACTTTATATACCATGAGTTCCGCATTTTGCCCTGATTCTGCACGGGCATTTACTAAAAGAAGTTGTAACGATGGTATAAGGAAAGAGGTTCTGGCTCCTTTGCGGGTGGGTATATTGGCTAATTGTGTGTATGTGTTACTATCTTGCTGTTGAAAGATATTAATAAAGCCACCGCCTCCACTTACATAGATTCTGTGCTTAATTTCATCGTAATATAAATCATCCGCATCGCCTACCATCGTATAAGTATTGATCTCTGTTCCCGTTTCACTATTTCTTACTTCCAACCTTGCAGGTGAACGATATCCTACAAATACCCTATGATTTTGCGGATCGAATGCCATAGGAAAATTCGCGGAGGCGTTAACACATTTCCATGTTTCTCTTACTATAAGTTTACTGGCATTTATTACAGTAATATTATTTTTATCAGGCACATTTACATAAATAGTATTAGAGCTATTATCCAATTGAAAAGATTCAGGATGTCCTTTAAAACCGGCAGTTCCTGATTGTTGATGAGTAACAGCATCTATCACCGCAATGGCTCCTTGGCCATACCCGACATAAATTTTTTGTGCGGCGGAATCGTACCGTACATCATCCGCGTCTGAGGCTAACTTTACAGTACCAGTCTTTTTAAAACTTACTGCATTAAAAAAATAACATTCACCATTGCCACCATTAGCCACGAATATTTCCTGCTGCTTGGGAATATAAGCAACTCCTTGCGGTTCATCCAATCCTGTAATACTATGGATGAGTTTGCCGTTTTGCAGATCAATGATTTCAAGTGTATTATTACCTAATGCCGCTATATATGCTGTTCTATTTTTGATGTCTACATCAATATGATCAATCCGTCCTTTCACACCTGGCATTGCTATTGACTTTTCCAGGTTTAAATATTCTGTGCCAAATGTCTTTTGGCCTTGGCAACCGGTTAAATGCACTGCTGCTATAAATAATATCAGGAAAAAGCGACTATGATTTACTCTATTTGCCATTACTTAATAATTAATGTGTCATTCCCTTTCCCGTGTGATCTAATGCAGCCTTTAATCCCTTTGCCAGTTTTTCTGCCGGACCTACTCCCCAATAGTGTAAAAAGAATATTTTTGGTTCTTCCTGTACCATGTGATTGTGCACTGCTACCACCTCAATTCCATTTTCCACCAATGTTTTAATTACAGGCGCTACCTCGTCAGTGAGCATGGTAAAATCACCGCACACTGCTGCTTTATCAGGAGTGCCTTGCCACGCTGCCCATGTATTAAACCCCCCAAAGGTACTCACAGGTGTAGCATGTTCTTTCAAAAGAACATCGGGCCTGCCAAAAGTATATTTATAAACGCCTAAACTCATTTCACCTTTATAACCTATAATGGCATCAAGGTTTTTTGTATCAAGCGTATTTTGAACGCTGTCTATCGCCGCGGTTCGGGAGTCTACACCTCTTGATTCTTTTACTTTGTCAAATACAGCTTTTACATTTTCAGCCAGTTTTGCCACATCTCCCGCTCCGTCAATATGCATGTAGATAATATTAGGATGATTGCGCACAAAATGATTGTGAATGGCCGTTATGGTAAGGCCTTGTTTAATCACTTCCTGTTGTACGGGTTTTAAATCTGTTTCCGTAAGCACAATATCACCCATCAGCATCGCGCCGTGTGGGGAAGGCGTAAAAACAGCCCAGCTTCCTAATCCCATAGGTGGAATAATTTTAAACCCGTCTACTTCTACATGCAAATCATTTTGAGGTACTGTTAATTTATATTCGCCGTTCTTTTCAACTCCTTTCATGCCGGTAATTCGTTCTATTTTTTGAATATCCAGTTTCATGACCGGCTTAGTAGTATCCCTATTATGGTTCATTTGCGCACTTGCCATTAGGCATGATGCGAAAGTAAGAACTCCTAAAAAAATAGTCCTGAAAGAAAGCATCTGTGCATTTTTCATAATTATTATTTTTTAATTCATTAGTGCCTTTATGATAAGTCCAATAACGACTGCTGTGAGAATAATATAAGGTTCTTTTGTTCTTAATTTCAGCAAAATTACAAAAGAACCGATAACTAGCAAAACTGCAATATCAGCTGTAAACTGTCTTTTTGTTAACACGCCCACTGCACCGGCAATAGCCCCGGACGTAAAACCCTCTATAAAGACTTTCACTGATTTGTTTTTTCCAAATTTTTAAAATAAGGTGCAGGAAGGATAGTAAATAAATAACAAGGAAGAAATGCAACCAATGCAGCTACACAAGCGCCTGGCAAAGCGGCAACCAGGTACCCAATGAATCCAACTGTAATTACTACAGGGCCTGGCGTAATCATAGCCACTGAATCTAAAAACTGCTTTTCATTTAGCCATTGGTATTCTTTTATAACCCCACCATATAAGAATGGACTATTGCCTGAAATGGAGGAAAATAGCAACCGCCCCTTTAATGTTATTCTTTATCTGCAGTGGTTTGGCATTACCTAATTAAATTATTTTTTAATTCTCCCTTTTAAAAATGCAAAACAAAAAATTTTGTTTCGTTCCAAACGGGGTCGGATGGTCTACTGTAAAACAACGTATTTTCTTAAAATAGTTGGCAAGTTGAGCTGTTAATGCTTCTTCACTATACTTCGTGATTGGTAAACCACTGCATTTATTAGGACCATTATTTGAGAATGTACCCATGATCAAATACCCTGAAATATAAGCTACTGCAATTTTTTGGTATTTTTCAATTTGAGATTCATCTTTTAAAAAATGAAATGCTGCGCGGTCGTGCCATAAGTCAAACTTCACAGGGGGAATGAATTCTGTTACGTCAGTAACTATCCAATGAACGCTTAAAGCCTTTTTGCCTAGCCTGATTTTGGACTTTTCAATGGCAGCAGCAGATATATCAAGTATCCAAATATTCTGGTAACCTTTTTCCAATAAAGCGTCTACAAGGTGGCTGTCTCCACCACCAATATCAATAATATTTGCGCTTTTCGGAAGATGCAAATTCTCAATAAGCGTTATAGATGTTTCAGGATAATCCTGGAACCAGCTCACTTCATTTTCCGATTTGGTGGTATAAATCTTCTCCCAATGCGACTTAATATTGTTCTTGGTATTCATTGCAATTTAAAGCTTTGGTTCTATAAGATGCACTAGTGAACTCACTGATAAATAAATTAAACTAAGGGATGCAATACTTCCATTTTCCAATCCTTTTTCAAAATCCACTCCAGCTTGTGCCATTGAATTGGTGATGTGTGCAAAGCATATCACTTTTTTATCTTTTGCTTCTGCAAAAGCATATAAAGCAGCAGCTTCCATCTCTACAACGTCTACTCCTTTTTCCCTCATGTTTTGGATAGCAGAGTAAGTCTCCCTATAAGGGGCATCAGTAGTCCAGCTTTTACCAACTTTTAGAGCGGAATTGTATGGAAGCAGATCAGCTTTCAACTGTGCCAATATTGGAGAACTAATACTTGTTACTTTTTCCGGGGGAAGGTAGTGGTAGCTGGTTCCTTCATCCCTTATAGCCTCTTCAATAAGGATATATTCAATTCCTTGTTGGGCTTCAGAAATTATACCTGAAGAAGTTATACTAATCAGAATATCACAACCAGAAACAAAAATCTGTTCCGCAATAAGTACAGCAAAGGAAGCACCTACGGCGCAGGCAACAATTCCAATTTCCATGCCGTTAAAATCAAAGTTGTATAATTTCGTATGGTAGCACGCCCAACAGGTATTCAGTTTTGCCTTATTGCTTCGTAAAAGGTAGGCAAGAATATCCCCGTCAGGGTCTAAAATGCAAATGGAAGGCACCTCGCAATTCGGTAGCCCCTTCTGACGTTTAGCTTCCCGCAAAAGGTTTTCCGGTTTGAAGGCACTCTCCTCGTTGTAAAATTTATTATTTAAAATATACATAACAAACTATAGGTTTTGAATACGGCATCTTAAGCTGGCTGATCTACCCTGATGTTAATAAGCGCAATGGTTGCCTTAAACGCTTATTTCAACCGGATGCCCTAATAATTTATAGTCTGGAAACCCTTCATGCAATCTTGAAGCCTTATGCCCATGTTTTTTAATAAATTAACTTTTAGCGAATGAGAATTAAAAAGGAAATTAATAAGATGCTCTTCTTCAGCACAAACAGTTACATGTATATAGGAGATGGTTTTCACCAAAACTTCCGGCATACTGGGGCCTCAAAAAGATCTTGTGAATTAAATTTTTATTTAGCCTAAAGTTAGGTGATATGGAATCATTATGGAT
>JAYVXJ010000898.1:0-3062 GCA_043785285.1 Chitinophagaceae bacterium | reverse complement strand
CCCTTCCGGTGGTGGTGCAGCTCCCAGATCTTCAGGAGGAAGTTCTGGTGGTGGTGGTGCAGCTCCCAGATCTTCAGGGGGAAGTTCCGGTGGTGGTGGAAGACACGGAAGATGATCGTTTTTAATTTACCTGCCATATACAGAAAGACCTGGCCAAATGGCCAGGTCTTCTATTTTAAATACCAGCTCTTGCTACGCATATTGATTCCTTAGATCGCGAATTTCGTCGTGGGAAACTTTCAGGGTTTCCTGTTGATTAGCCAGCATTTCTCTTAAAAATGCAGGTAATTTCTCTGTTTCAAGGACTTTCTTATACACTTTCTGTGCAGCATCTTCTCCAAATTCACAGTTAGATAAAATGGCATGTCTGCTGTCTCCCGTGAATATGGCCTTTAATCCCATCCAGCCGCGGTAAATTTTACCCATTTCCGTGGTTCCTTTTTCCACATCGCCATGGAGTACCTGAACTTCCTGTACCAGATCTGATTTTATTTGCTGGCTTTCCAGGATCATGTGGTCAAATAAGGTTTTCAGATCCTTATCTTCAGCCTTAAGTTCCTTTACGGCCCTTTCATACCCTTCAATACGGTCATTATTAATCATGACCAGATCATTCAGCACCTCAATGATTTCTTTTGACTTTTCCATAAATTAAGTTTCTAGTTAAATATTAAAGTTCCTTCTATAGAAACTTCTTAAAAAACCATACCAGCCTGCTGACTATCCGGGACCGGAATGGGTATTCTTTTTTATGATTAACTTGCACCACTTTTTAAATCTAAGTCAGTATTATGGAATACTCCAAGATCATTGCGATTACAGGCCTTCACGGTTTATATGAACTGATCAGCAGCAAATCGGATGGCGGAATCGTCCGGTCGCTCGAAGACAAAAGCACACGCTTTGTTTCCAGTCGCGTACACCAGTTCTCCCACCTCGAGAGCATTGAAGTATACACGAACCGGCACAATGAGAATCTGGTAACGATCCTGAAAGCCATGGAGGGCAGTAAGGAAAAATTACCGGATGATAAAGATCCCGCTGCATTAAAATCTTATTTTGAAAAAGTTTACCCGGAGCTGGATCATAGCCGGGTTTATACCAGCGACCTGAAGAAAATGGTTAACTGGTTTGCTGTGCTTCAGTCAAACGAAGTGGAGATCAAACTTTCCGAACCGGTTGCCGAAGAAGTTGAGGAAGAACAGGAAGAAGAACAAAAACCGGCGCCTAAGTCCGCAAAAAAACCGGCAAAGGCAAAAGAAGCAGAAAAGGAACCGGAAATGAAAAAAGCTTCCGCTGCAAAAGAAGAAGCACCTGCAAAATCAGCAAAGAAAGCGCCTGCAAAAAAAGCGGCAGCGCCAAAAAATAAAGACGAAAAGAAATCATCGGCAAAGGACAAACCCTCAAAGCCGGCAGCAAAAAAGAAATCTAAATAAAGCCGGAGCCCATACCCATAAACTTTTTCAGAATTCATGAAAACGTATACCGCAGATATTCAAAAACCGGTGCGCCGGTTTCTTACTGAAAATTTTGAACTGATAGATTGGAGTTCCATCAAACCTTATTTTATTGATCTGGAGGAAAGATCCATCGCTACTACGCCGGAGCTTGAAAAATGGTTGCATGATATGAGCGAACTGGAAGCCATCATCAGTGAAGATGTTTCCTGGCGTCATATCCGGATGACCTGCAATACAGAAGATAAAAAACTGCAGGATCATTTTACTTTTTTTATGATGGAGATCCAGCCAAAAATTCAGCCTTATGCTGACCGGCTGAACCGTAAATTCATTGCCAGCCCGCTCACGGCAGCACTTGACCACAATAAATATTTTACTTATCTGCGCTCCGTAAAAAAGAACATTGAACTTTACCGGGAAGAAAATATTCTCATTCAATCAGAATTAAGCGTACTGGCGCAGCAATTCGGTGCCATATCCGGAAAGATGACGGTTACGGTTAACGATCATGAATATACGCTGCAGCAGGCCATGAAGTTTCTCGAAAATCCCGACCGTTTGCTGAGGGAGCAGGTATATCGCCATGTACAGGATCGCCGGCTTCAGGATAAAGAAACACTGAATAAACTTTACAGCGACCTCATTCAACGAAGGCACCAGTTAGCAAAGAATGCAGGCTTTGAAAATTACCGCGATTATAAATTCGTGGAGATGGGTCGGTTCGATTATACAAAAGAAGATTGTTTCCGTTTTCACGACTCCGTAAAAAAACACGTGCTTCCGCTGGTCACGCTGATCAATCAACATAAGAAAAAAAAATTGGGTCTGGATACGCTCAGGCCCTGGGATATGGAAGCAGAACCAGCCGGAGTTACTCCGTTAATGCCATTTAAAATCGGCAGCGAACTACTGGAGAAAACAGTGACCTGCTTCCGGGGTCTGCGACCCTTTTTTGCAGATTGTTTGCTGACCATGAAAAAAATGAATCGTTTTGATCTGGAAAGCCGCATCGGCAAAGCGCCCGGTGGATATAACTGCCCCCTTGCGGAAACAGGCGCTCCTTTCATCTTCATGAATGCCGCCGGTCAGATGCACGATGTAACCACCATGGTGCATGAAGGCGGCCATGCCATTCATTCTTTCCTTTCCCATCATCTGGACCTCAGTGCCTTCAAGGAATATCCCATGGAGATGGCCGAAGTGGCCAGCATGGCGATGGAACTTTTCAGCATGCAGAACTGGGAAGTGTATTTTAATAATGCCGAAGACCTGAAGCGTGCAAAAATTTTACAGCTGGAAAGAGTGATTACGATCTTTCCCTGGATCGCAACGGTTGATAAATTCCAGCATTGGGTTTATGAAAATCCAGCACATAGTCTGGAAGAAAGAACCGAAAACTGGTACCGCATATACTGTGAATTTTCTTCTGAAACCGTGGATTGGAGCGGCCTGGAGCAATACCAGAAAAATTTCTGGCAAAAGCAATTGCATTTATTCGAAGTGCCTTTTTATTATATCGAATACGGAATCGCCCAGCTGGGTGCCATCGGATTATGGAAACAGTTTAAAAAAAATAAAGAAGCCGCACTCGACAACTATACT
>JAYVXJ010000897.1:0-3064 GCA_043785285.1 Chitinophagaceae bacterium | reverse complement strand
AACTGCTACTCAATTTTACCTGGTGGGTGAACCGGAAGGATAAGGAAGGCAATAATATTTTTGAAGGCGGATTTCTGGGCATGGATAATATTAGTCTTTTCGATCGCAATGCACCCCTTCCCGACGGAACATTGTTAGAACAATCTGATTCCACCAGCTGGATGTGCATGTATTCCCTGAATATGATGCGCATTGCGCTGGAACTTGCGAAAACCAACCCGATCTATCAGGATATGGCTACCAAATTTTTTGAGCATTTCCTGTATATCGCTAATGCCATGGCCGGACAGGGAGATCCCAATACAGATCTTTGGGATGAAGAAGATGAATTTTTTTACGACGTATTGAAAAAACCAGGATCTCCACCGCAAAAATTAAAGATCCGGTCAATGGTTGGTTTGATCCCACTCCTGGTAGTTGAAGTAATCGATGATGAACTGCTAAATACTCAAAAAGACTTTGCCGAGCGGTTGCGGTGGTTTTTAACGAACCAGCCTGAAATGGCCAGCCTGGTATCCCGCTGGGGAGAAAAAGGAAAAGATGAAAAACATTTATTATCCTTGCTGCGTGGGCATCGGATGAAAAGAATTCTTTACCGCATGCTGGATGAAACCGAGTTTCTCAGCGATCACGGAATCCGCGCACTTTCCAAATATCACGAAGCACATCCTTATGCAATGCAAATGGATGGCACTACCTTCTCCATTAAATATACTCCCGGAGAATCAGATATTCCGCTATTTGGCGGGAATTCCAATTGGAGGGGACCGGTATGGATGCCGGCGAATTATCTGATCATTGAATCACTCAAACGCTTTTATGATTATTATGGAGATGATTTCAAAGTGGAATACCCAACCCATTCCGGAAACTTTTTTTCTTTGAAAGAGATCTCGAACAAGCTGGCCGAACGGGTAATATCCCTTTTTACCCGGGATCAAAATGGCAACCGGCCGATTTACGGGAACAATCCCCTGCTTCAGTCGGATCCCAACTTTAAAGACTATATTCTCTTCTTTGAATATTTCCACGGCGATTCAGGGCTTGGACTAGGTGCATCCCATCAAACCGGATGGACCGCCCTGGTGAGCCGTTTACTGCTGGATAAGTAAGCCGCTTATTCTGTTATCTTTGCTGCCCGAATTTATCCAGTGGAAAAAAGCAATTTTGTAGATCAGATCAGGGTTTTTTGTCGCAGTGGGCACGGAGGTGCCGGCATAAAGCATTTTTTACGCACCAAATACAATGCATTGGCAGGTCCCGATGGTGGCGATGGCGGGCGGGGCGGTCATATCATTCTCCGGGGAAATAAAAACCTGTGGACCTTGTTGCACTTACGCTATTACAAGAATGTACTGGCGGAGAACGGTGAATCGGGCAGTGGGAATAATTGCACTGGCCGTTTTGGAAAAGATATTTTCATTGATGTGCCTCTGGGAACGATTGCCCGGGATGAAACCACCGGCTCAAAAGACGCGGAGATACTGGAAGACGGACAGGAAGTTATATGGTTAAAAGGTGGTCGCGGTGGTTTGGGAAACGCTCAGTTCGCAACCCCAACCAACCAGGCACCGGAACATGCCCAACCCGGAGAACCGGGAACCGAAGGCTGGAAAGTGCTTGAACTGAAAGTGCTTGCCGATGTGGGTCTTGTAGGATTCCCGAATGCAGGTAAGTCGACCCTGCTCTCTGTTGTTACCGCAGCCAAACCCAAAATTGCAGATTATGCTTTTACCACCCTCAGCCCGCAGCTCGGCATGGTGGAATACCGCGATGGAAAAAGCTTCTGTATCGCAGACCTGCCGGGTATCATTGAAGGCGCTGCGGAGGGGAAAGGCCTGGGACATCGCTTTTTAAGACATATAGAAAGAAATGTAGCCTTGTTATTTCTGATTCCAGCAGATAGCCCCGATCACCGGAAAGAATATGAGGTATTACTGAATGAACTGCGGCAATTTAATCCGGAATTGCTGCATAAGCGGTTTGTGATTGCCATTAGTAAAAGTGACTTGCTGGATGAAGAATTAATGACCGAAATTGAAAAAGAATTGCCTGCCGGTATTCCCCATATTTTCATTTCCTCCGTTACCCAAAAGGGAATCCAGGCACTGAAAGACCTGTTATGGAATATAATGAACGAAGGCAAATAGCTTATCCCGGCATTTTCTAATTTTCTTATCTTCATGGCCTGCTATAAACATGAATAAACGCTGCGGTCTCATTCCCTTTATCACCCTGCTTATGTTCCCGTTTGTGGGAAACACACAATCCGTCAGGGAAGCTGCCGATTCAATACGCATCATCCGGGGAGTGCCGGGAATGGCTTACGCCGTTTTTACAGAAGACAGCATCCTGGAAGAACAGGTAATCGGTTACCGTGCATTTAAATCGAAAGATACCATCAGCCTGAACGATCATTTTCATATCGGAACCAATACGGCAGCTTTCACTGCCTATATTGCAGCACGACTCGTAGAAGCGGGAAAAATAAAATGGACAACGCCTTTATTGAAAATATTTCCTGAATTTAAAAAGAAAACTTTTCCTGTTTACCTATCCATCACACTGGAAGACCTGCTCTCCAGCCGCACCCGTATTCAGCCTTTTATGACGCTGGATGAATGGTACCATATTGCCGATACCCATGGAAATAGTATTGCAAAAAGGAGGGCCTTCACCTTTCATATGCTGCAGCAAAAACCCAATATGGAAAACTTTCTTCAGAAGAAGATCGTTTTTTCACTTGCCGGATATGTGATGGCTGCTTCCATGCTGGAAAAAGTAACCGGCAAATCCTGGGAAGAACTGCTTACCCAATATGTGCGAAAACCGTTGCAAATTTCCATTCAATATTCGTGGCCGCTATTTTCAGATACTGCAGCACCGGCAGGGCATTGGTCGCGCGGAGGTTACTTCCATTCCGAAGATGCAAATACCTGGGTAAGAATTAATCCGGTTCTTTATCCGGCACAGGAAATAAATATCAGTCTCCCGGATTATATCAAATTCATGCAGGAAAACATTGCCGGATTAAACGGAGAAAAGGCCCACCTTTCCCAGTCCA
>JAYVXJ010000896.1:0-3065 GCA_043785285.1 Chitinophagaceae bacterium | reverse complement strand
AATAATAGCCCTGCTTTGAGAGTTATAGCTAAGAAGAGTTTAAGGGATTTTTGGTCAAAGCATCCGGATTGCGAACAACAATTGAAATCCTGGTTCAGGGAAGCGGAAAAATCAGCTTGGGTGACGCCTAAAAATATTAAAAAAGATTACCCGACTGCCAGTATACTTGAAAACAACCGGGTAGTTTTCAATATAAAAGGTAATCATTACCGATTGATCGTACGGATTAATTATGATTACGGAATGATTTGGATCAGATTTATAGGTACCCATGCTCAATATGATAAAATCGACGCAAACAAAATTTGAACAATGAATATCAAACCGCTGAAATCAAAAAAAGATTATAGTCTCGCAATGTCCAGGCTGGAAAAAATATTTGATTCAAAACCGGGTACTCCTGAAGGGGATGAACTGGAAATTCTGGGAATTCTGATAGAAAAATATGAATCAGCGCATTATCCGATTGACTTTCCCGATCCCATTGAGGCCATTAAATTCAGAATGGAACAGTTGGGGTTTAATCAGACTGATTTAGTGAATGTGATTGGATTTAAAAGCCGGGTAAGTGAAATCATGAGTAAGAAAAGGAAATTGTCTCTTGACATGATCAGGAAGCTCAATAGCTCATTAAATATTCCCACAGAGGTTTTAATCAAGGAATATTAAATCTGTTTACGTTTCTTTTTCCAAACAATGGTAGACCCAACAGGAATCGAATTTTCTTCTGAAACCCTTATCAGAAATGAATTTCATAATATTGATAGGCTTTCTGCCTTTGGCCGCAATACCTGAGGCAGAGAATCTATTATCAGCTACCGTGCGGATAAACCGGTAATATACCCTGGGTGCTTCCGTTTTTCCGCCATCCCGCAACCCGTTTAATTTCTCTATGCCTTTGTTAATCCGGTAATCATCCATAGTCTGGAACAAAAAAAAGCATCCTGGAAAGATGCCTGGCAGGCCCTCTTTTTGTAAATTTGCGACTCTTTCAAGATAAACCAGGACAGATGAAGCATAATTTCAATGCCGGACCTAGTATTTTACCAAAAGAAGTTTTTGAAGAAGCCAGCCGCGCCATATTGAATTTCAGAGACACCGGACTATCCATCCTGGAAATCGGACACAGAACGCCCCTGTTTCAGTCGGTAATGGATGAAACCGTTAGTCTCACTAAAGAACTGATGCATCTCGACGACGATCATTCCGTTTTGTTTCTTCATGGCGGAGCCACAACCCAATTCTTCCAGGTTCCGATGAACCTGTTGAATGAGAACGAAACCGCAGCTTACCTGGATTGCGGGATTTGGGGAACCAAGGCCATCAAGGAAGCAAAACTGTTCGGGCAGGTAAACATGGTCGCTTCATCAAAAGATAAAAACTACACGTATATCCCGAAAGGATACCAAATTCCGGCAGATGCAAAATATTTCCACTACACCAGCAACAACACGATCGAAGGAACGGAAATGTTTGAGATCCCCGAAACCAACGTGTCGCTGGTGGCCGATATGAGCAGCGATATTCTCAGCCGTGCAATGGATTTCAACCGCTTTGCCCTGATCTATGCCGGTGCCCAGAAAAACATCGGTGCCGCCGGTGTGAATATGGTTATTGTGCGTAAAGACATCCTGGGGAAAGTAAACCGCAAACTCCCGGGTATGATGGATTACCGCCAGCATATTGAAGCAGGATCCATGCTGAATACACCACCGGTTTTTGCTATTTATGTTTGCCTGCTTACCCTCCGTTGGCTGAATAAACAGGGAGGTGTGGAAGGCATAGAAAAAATAAATAAAACAAAGGCAGATCTCCTGTATAAAACATTGGATGAAAAGCAGGGATTTGAACTGCCCGTTGCCAGAGAAGACCGCAGTCGCATGAATGTCGTATTCCGGATCCCTGATTCCGTTCTGGAAAAGAAATTCCTGGATGCCTGCCAGCAACAGGGTATGGTTGGCGTAAAAGGCCACCGCAGCGTTGGCGGATTCCGCGTTTCCTTATACAATGCCCTGCCGTTGGAAAGTGTAAACGCATTGACCACCCTGATCACCAAATTATAATCTCCAATCCAGCATGGCTATTATTTCTCCTTTCAGGGCACTCAGACCGCAGCCGGCATTGGCTTCTAAGGTTGCATCCCTTCCCTATGACGTTTTAAACAGCGCTGAAGCAAAAGCATCGGCCGGCAATAATCCATATTCCTTCCTGCATATCACCAAAGCAGAAATTGATCTGCCGGACGAAACAGATATTCATAGTGAAAAAGTCTACCACAAGGCAGAGGATAATCTTTTTATATTCCGCAACCAGAAGATTTTATTTAAGGAGGAACAACCGTTTTATTATATCTACCAGCTGACTATGAACGGCAGAAGCCAGACGGGCCTGGTTTGTGTGAGTGCTGTTGCAGATTACGAAAAAGATATCATCAAAAAACATGAACTGACCCGTCCGGAGAAAGAGCAGGATCGCATCAACCATATGCGGATTACCGGCGCACAAACCGGCAATGTGTTTCTGGCCTTCAAATCCTATAAGCCCTTCAGCGATCTCATCAACTCCTGGAAAAAAACGCACCCCCCTGTTTATGATTTTATAGCGGAAGACGGGATCGGCCATGTGATCTGGGTAGTTGACAAACCGCAGATCATTCAACAGATCAGCGATATTTTTAAAAAAGAAATTCCGTTTACCTATATCGCGGACGGCCATCACCGGGCCGCTTCTGCAGCCAAAGTGAAATATGCGCAGGGCGATAAAGCGTCTCCGGAAGCAGATTATTTTCTCACCACTCTATTTCCCTCCGATGAACTGCAGATTTTGGATTACAACCGGGTGGTGAAAGACCTGAATGGATTAAAGCCAACCGAATTCCTGGAGAAACTTAACAAAGATTTCAGAGTGGAACAAACCAGTACCGCTTTTTCTCCCGGCCACCTGCATACATTCGGAATGTATCTGGAGGGCAACTGGTACCGGTTGGAAGCAAAGCAGGAAACCTACCGGAATGATCCGATCGGTATCCTGGATGTTACCATACTTCAGGAAAATATCCTGCGCCC
>JAYVXJ010000895.1:0-3068 GCA_043785285.1 Chitinophagaceae bacterium | reverse complement strand
ATTATTTAAAAGGGTATGTTTAAAATCTTCACCTCCTGCAGAATCTTTCGAAGAAATAACGGCAACTTTTTGAATTACTATATTTAAATTAAGTTGATTATTTCGAGTTATAAACTTGTCCCCTAATTTATTAATGAAAGTGGGGTTTTCTGATACCAGCTTTTCGAGGGTAGCCTGTCTTTGTTGTTCTAAAACACCTAGCGTAAAATTGGTATCAATGTCATTAAGATTTACTTGCAATCCAAAAACCGAATGAAAACTAATCGAAACGTTTAGCAAGACATTGATGTTATTAGTAAATCTCTGTCCAGTAACTTTCTCAAAGTTCAAAATTCTAAGTGTTCCCTTACCCCATGCTTTACCGGATATCTTTGCGATAATGTTATTTGAATTAGGATCCTTCTCAACCAAATCAAAATTGTGATAATTCTTTTGAGCCTTAAAAGTGTGATTGGTAATATCTGCTACTACCCAGAAAGTTATAGCGCCAAAGGAGTCCTGTATGGCACCATTTATTTTACTATTTAGTTCTGATAATCTTATGGGAATTATCTCAGGCATATCAATTAACTAGTTGCCCTTGTTGGGGGTAATATTATTTCCTCTAGACTATTTAATTCTAATATTACAGGCTGCTTCAATTTTAAAGCCTTACCTATTGCTATACAATGCCTTTCCTCCAATGTTGGTAATAAATTTGAGTAATCAGAACCAATATAATTCTCTAAAAATTGCTTACCTGTGTCATCAAAGATTCTCATTGCGAATATTGTATTACACTGGTTTAAAATGCTTTTGCTAATATTAGCAGTTCTTTGTGTTACTACAAATGAACCCAATCCATATTTTCTCCCTTGTAAAATAACTTTGGCAGTCCCATTCGTTGCATTTTTGTCTCCATCACTTGAAACAGAATTCCATTCAGGAACCAACGAATGGGCTTCTTCAAATACCAGGAGAAATCTCGCATCTTGAGTTTCACCCATTTTTTTTGCCTGCATAAAGATAATTTCCGAAATTATTTTAGCTTTCTCCGCAGCTGTTAGGTCAACTTTATTGGCAATTTTAAAATTTGTGGCAGCTTTCGACACAGAATGCAAATCTGGATTCATTGTAAACACTCTTTTGTCACTCCTTATAAATAAATCGAACTCTGTCGCTAACGTTGTCTTATAAAGCACCTCATTTCCCCATGAGGTAGGGTTATCCTGATTCCCAACTTCTACATTATTCTTTCTCAAATTCTTAATAGAATCGGGTATTAAGTCCTCTTGAATCAAATCACTTTTGATATAATTCGGCAATTGTTTTGCATATTGATCGGTAAGGTCGATACAAAATACCTTAACATTCGTTGTTCTTAATAGTTTTTGAAGAAGTTCAAAAGTAAGGCAGGATTTGCCGATACCAAGAATACCAAGTATTGCGGTATTATGTGTGACAAGTTCAGCAGGAACCTTAATCGGAATTCCATATGTAGAATTAGGAAGTTTTCCTATGCACTTATTACAATCATATCTAACACTCTTTGCATTAAGCAAATAAATCATTGAATAGATCTCAGGTAACCACTTGACAGTATTTAGCTCCTGTTGATCGAAATTATATTTACCCAATTTTTGCGCAGTTCCGATTGTAAACCCATATGAGTCCTTATATTCCAGGCTCTCTTCATCAGTTTTTGCATCGATAATTTGATAGATTACCAATAATCTTATGATTAGGTTTTATGAGGCATAAGTAACCAAGGATATTAAAAATAGATCCTTTACTTTGGTCTTCTCCGGCTATAGATAGGTTGACAGTTTTGCCAAACAAAACTGCATGGAAAATTCAAATTTAGACATTTATTTGAACCGTTATGAGTTCACCCAGGCCTTTAAAGAGAAGGTGGTCTTGGAAGTTTTTTATCAGGGCAAGGATATCCAGAAAGCTGTGGAAGAATACGATTTACCCAGCATCTATACGGTCCAAATGTGGATCAGGCAATTTCAGAAGCAATTGCAAAGCGGTATGATAGTTTTGCCGGCTATGACAACAGAACAAAAAGCAAATTTTAAAGCAGCAGAAAATCGCATCAAAGAGCTGGAGAAAGCCCTTGAATATGCCAATGTGGTAATATTCAGTTTAAATCATTTAGTTGACTTTGCAGAAAAACAATTTTCAATTCCAATCAGAAAAAAGGCTGGTACCAAACAGTGAAAATATTAAAGCAAAAAAAGCTTGCAAAGATGAGCATCGGTCGTCTTTGTAACCTGTTTGGTAAAACCCGACAAGCATATTATCAGCGGCATGAGTATTTTGAAGAGCAACATCAGATTCAGTTAATTGTATTAGAAATGGTAACTCTTTTGCGCAGAGAATTACCTGGACTGGGTACGAAAAAGCTCTATTGGTGCTTAAGAGAGCCTTTCAAAACACATGGCATAAAAATAGGCCGTGATAAAATGCATGAGATGCTGCGCAAAGGCGGTATGCTCATTAGAAAAAGAAAAGGTGCTCCGAAAACAACCAATTCCGGACACTGGATGAAAAAATATCCAAACCTAGTCCAGGAGCTGGTTGTAGCACAGTCTGAACAGTTATGGGTGGCTGATATTACCTATATCTGTGTCGGCTACGATTTTAATTATCTGTCATTGATAACCGACGCGTACTCTAAAAAGATCGTTGGGTATTGTCTCTATCCCAATCTTTCAGCAGAGGGCTGTCACCATGCGCTGGATATGGCACTAAAGGGACGAACCAAGTTTTTGCCTGACCTGATCCATCACTCAGACCGTGGCACACAGTACTGCAGTTTTGAGTACGTACTGGCTCTAAAAGAATCCAATATCGCCATAAGCATGACCGAGGATGGCGAAGGTTATGATAATCAAATTGCAGAACGGATGAATGGTATTCTAAAAACAGAATTCAACTTAAGCCGGATATTTAAAACCCATGAAGATGCAAAGATTTCTGTTATACAGAATATTGAGGCCTATAATACCAAACGCCCTCACATGAGCTGCAATTATCTTACGCCGTTACAAGCTCACGAGGCCAAAGGTCAGTTAGAGAAGAAA
>JAYVXJ010000894.1:0-3069 GCA_043785285.1 Chitinophagaceae bacterium | reverse complement strand
AAAAAACAGTTTCCAGAAATTTCCGATCAGCTTTCCCTGTAGCTGCCTTATCCATCTCGTACACTTTCCAGGTTGCCCAGGCATGCACCGGAGGATTTACATCGGAGAAAGCCCATTCGTAAGCAGGAAGTTGGCCACTTGGATGCATATACCATTCGTGCGTAAGCATGGTCAATTGCTGTTTGGCAAAACAAGGATCCACGCCGGCAAAACAGATACAATGAAAAGCCCAGTCCCAGGCTGCAAACCAGGGATATTCCCAGGTATCGGGTATGGAGATTACATCCGAATTATTGAGGTGAACCCATTGATGATTTCTGCCTTTCAACCGCTCCTCCGGAGGTGGGGGTCCGGCAGGATCACCCGCCAACCATTTCTTCACATTGTAATAATAATATTGTTTGCTCCAGATCATGCCGGCAAATGCCTGCCGGTGAATCGCTTTCAACTCGTCGTTGGGTATGCTGAGTTGCAATTCCTGGTAGTAGAGTTCCGTTTCTGCAATCCGGTCTGCAAAGATTTTTTCAAAGCTTTCAAATGGTTGATCCATTTTAGCAGGACTGAGTCGTAGACGGATAACTTCTGGTTTACCGGGCGCGACTAACCGTTTATAATGAACGGCTGCTTTGGTACCGGTGTTTGCCGGGTTAACCGATTTTTCACCTCCGATAAGATAATCGTTGATTCCGTCTTTATAGAATGGATGATTAGCCGGAGAATTGTAGAGCTTTTCCGTATTGGTTTCATTGTCGCAGAAGAGCAGTTCATCCGGAGATTCGGTATATAAAACGGGATCTCCCATGCTTTGGTGATGGACAGAAATGCTGTTGGGAATTTTAACTTCCATAACAGGTTTCCCATTTCCATTCGGGTAGCCCCAGGCCCAGGTATTGCGGAACCACAGGGTAGGCAATACATGTATTGGTGCAGGTTCGGATCCCCGGTTATGCACCGTGATCTTCATCAGGATGTCTTCCGGTGAAGCTTTTGCATATTCAATAAAAACATCAAAGTATTTGTTTTCGCTAAAGATCCCGGTATCCTGCAATTCGAATTCAGGATCCATTCTGCTCCGGCGCTGATTCTCCACCAGTAAAGCATGATAAGGAAACTCCTGCTGCGGATATTTATACAGCATTTTCAGATAGGAATGGGTTGGCGTGGCATCCAGGTAGTAATACAGTTCTTTTACATCTTCCCCATGATTTCCATCCGGTCCACCCAATCCGAAAAGCCTTTCTTTCAGAATCTTATCCTTCGTATTCCAGAGGCTAACGGCAAGGCATAAGTGCAAATTGTTGTCGCTGATGCCGCCCAGGCCTTCTTCCCCCCAACGCCAGGCTTTGCTGCGGGCCATATCGTGAGAAGTATAAGACCAGGGTTGTCCGTCTGCGCTGTAATCTTCCCTAACGGTTGACCACTGACGCTCGCTCAGGTAAGGCCCCCATTTTTTCCAGGAAAGATCCGGAAGCCGCTCGTTTTCTGCATTCATGTCCCCAGGTTAAAAGAATAAAGGTATGATTGCCGATCAATCGGCAAATGAATATAAATCCGAAAATGAATACTGAATGATCAGCGAACAACTTCCGTATAATCGAAAATCATTAAGGAATTGTCAGGAATAGATCTTTTCTACGTACTCCCGGTATTTTTCGAGGATCACTTTTCTTTTTATACTGAGTTTAGGTGTGAGTTCGCCCGTTTCAATACTCCATTCAAGGGGCAGCAGCTCAAATTTCTTTACCTGTTCCACGTGATTGAATTGCTGGTTGTATGAATCGATTATTTCCCCGTAAAATGTATTTACTTTTGGATTATCGACGATGGCCTGATGGGATTCCGCCGGAATCTGATGCTGTTTGCACCATTCCATAATTTGATTGAAGGCAGGTACGATCAGGGCTCCCACAAATTTTCTGTCCGGGCCAACCACGATTACCTGTTCGATGAACCGGGATTCTTTCAGCTTGTTTTCAATGGCTGCAGGAGCAACATATTTTCCTCCGCTCGTTTTGAATAATTCTTTTTTCCGGTCGGTAATACGTAAAAGATTACCATCTTCAAACTGCCCGATATCCCCCGTGTGAAGCCATCCATCAATCACGGTTTCTGCAGTGAGGTCGGGCCGTTTGAAATATCCCTTCATCACGCTCGGACCTTTTACGCAAATTTCCCCGTCGGGTTCCAGTCGCACTTCCATGCCGTTCAGTATGGGACCTACCGTTCCAAGTTTCCATAATCCTTGTCCCCTCCGGTTTACAGCTATTACGGGCGAATTTTCGGTTGGACCATAGCCTTCATATATTGGAATGCCGGCACTGGTGAATGTGCGCAATAATCTTTCCTGGCAGGCTGCACCGCCGGCGATAATGTATTTGATATTATTGCCCATTGCTTCCCGCCATTTATTAAATATCAGTTTGTTGGCCATGGACAGTTGAAAATTATACCAAAACCCGAGGTTGCGGTTATTGTCGTATTTCTTTCCGAGAGCCACCGCCCAGAAAAATAAATTTCTTTTCAAGCCCGTCAATGCAGCGCCTTTGGCCATGATGCGCTCATACATTTTTTCCAGCAACCGGGGTACAGTACAGAACAGATCCGGCCTCACTTCCAGCAGGTTGGCTCCGATGGTATCCATATTTTCTGCATAATAAATGCTGTTACCGCTGAACAGATAGATATAGCTGACCATTTTTTCGAATATATGGTTTAGCGGTAAAAAGCTCAGCGCTTTGAATTCCGGACGGTCTTCGAAAGGAAAACTTTCTTTGGATAAAAGCACGTTGCTCAGGATGTTTTTATGCGTCAACATAACACCTTTAGGCGTGCCTGTGGTGCCTGAGGTGTAAATGATGGTTGTCAGGTGATCCGGCTGAATGTTTTTGCTGATGGCTTCCACCTGTTCGATAAGGGCGGGAGTTGCTAAATCAAGAACAGATGACCAGTGATCTGCACCTGGTATATGGTCGAAGGTAAAAATTTTTTGAATGGAAGGAACTTTGGTTTGGATGACCATTATTTTCCGGTACAACTCTTCACTGCTGACAAAAACATATTTTACTTCGG
>JAYVXJ010000893.1:0-3070 GCA_043785285.1 Chitinophagaceae bacterium | reverse complement strand
TTCAGGGGTCCAATGTTTAAATACTTATTTGGACGCTAGTTGTACACAAGCAGTCACTTCCTTCAAACCGGCGAACTGAGCCAGTTTATCAGGTCTGCCAGGCAGGCCTGATTTTTTAACCCTCCCCGTTATGCATTTCAAAAGAATCCGGTCATTAATGATCATACTATTTTCCTGCGTTGGACTGATTATTCTGCTTTATTTCTGGTCCCATAAAAAAAACGGAAATGAATTTAGAAGGCTTGTCCCCTCCCATACGCTGACAGATCAGACAGTCACAGACCTCGAGTATAATTCATTTTATATTGCGGGAAAAACCAGTCAAACCGTCTATCTCGGAAATATTACCGCACCGGAATATGTGAGCGAGCACAAGCCGGCTACCGGCCAATTAACTCATTACCGGCTGACACTAACCAACCAGGATATGCTAAAGAGAGAGATATTAATCTTAGCGGTCGATTCCTCGGGTTATCATTTATTCGATGGAAATCATTCCCTGGTCCTCCGGTCTGCGGATCCCGGGATTTCTTTGAACGCTGTTCACCCGGAATCCTTACCACATTTTTCCGCTTTCTGTCCTTTATCGGAAAGCAGTTTTTTTCTCCGGATATATAATGGCGGGAAGAAAATATCCAGCCTGGTGAAAATAAGCTCCGTCCCCTACGCTATACAGGAAAATTCGGGCCTCCTGCAAAAACAGGTGGACGGCCTTTTTGATGTGGATGGCATGATGCAGTATGATCCGGATTTACATTTCTTTATCTATCTCTATTATTACCGCAACCAGTTTATTGTTAGCGATACGAACCTGAATTTGATTTTCCGGGGCAAAACCCTGGACAGCAATACTACCGTTAAGTTCAGCGTTGCCCGCATCAACCATCAATTAGCGAGCATGATTTCGGGCCCGCAAATCACCATAAACAAAAAATTACGGGTGGACCGGGGATTGATCTTTATTCAATCGGGGCTAATATCCAAAACAGAGCCTTCGGATCTGCTGAAAAAATATGCCATCATTGACGTTTATGCCCTAAAGGACGGTGTGTATAAGTATAGCTTTTATGTGCCGAAATACCAGGGCGATGAGGTGAGCGATTTTACCGTGCTGAAAGATCAGTTTATTTACTTATCCGGTCATTCCCTGATCTGCTACCGGTTGAATTTGCCCGGCGCGGATTAGTTTTTATTCAGAAGATGCAAGGGAATTTGGAGACGGGTCTCTGATCACAATCACTTTCACCATCGCTTTACTCGGCATCAGGTTAAGCCCATGTTGGTTTAATTCGCGGATTAAATCTTTCCAGTCGGTCATCAGGCAATCGAGGGTGAGGTCAATGTTTTGTGATATGCCGGTTTCGTCAAGGATAGGCGGTTCCAATTGGTGGTAGGGCCATATCTGGCTGATCAGGGTTTTGACGGGTGTGTTGATCATGGTAAAACCTGCACTTTCTATAAATTCCGGGAATTGGGGTTTACCGCCTTTGCTAACCAGCCTTTTCCGGGCCGCGACACTGGCGACAAGTTTCCAGCAGGGCATCAAGCGGGTTTCCACTGTAACCGCATAACCAAAATAATGCTTGAGGTCTGCTTGCATACAAGTCTGTAACAATAGGCTGCCGGCTTTGGCCGGAGGAAGCGTGGTATTGTAACTAAAGAGGTTTTTATGTTGCAGGAAGTCATAATCAAAAAGGGAACTGTCCTCCAATTCCAAAACAGGCCTGATCCAATACTTCCCAAAAGAACTGGTATCAACCGCCTGCGGTGTATGCAGGATGGTATCACCATAAGCCAAATCATAAAGCATGCCCAGCGGAAAATTACAGGCCATAACCTGGTTTCTGCAATACTGCTGTTTGATACAGGGCGGGCCTATCGGATTAACATTTGGGATATAACCGGTGAGTAAGGACCGGAACAAAAAATCAGAATCCTTCCCACCCCCGTTTCCCTGAACGAATAAGGGTTTGTTGTAATCAAAGGGAGCTGGTTCCTCCTCGCTGAAATGTATCCGGATGGGCTTCCGGTTTATGAAAGCGTCCAGATTGGCAGAATCTAAATCCAAAGAAGTTCCTATTGCTCCAACGATTCCGTCGCTATTAATAAAAACGATCCTGGGCACCTGCCATATCCCTAAGGTTTTAAAGATGCCGCTATCAAACGCATAAGGCAGATCTAGCGCCAATTTTCGTTTGTATTTTGCGTAAATGGATTTGATTTTTGCGTTTTCCCTTCCGATGAGCAGGAAATCAACTCGGTCTTTATATTGCTTATATAAGGCATTGGTTTCGGGAAAACTTTCCACGCAGGATAAGCAGCCCTGGGCCCAGAAATCGAGGATCAGCCCTTTCTTCCGTTTCCCCTGGAATACCATTTCTTTTTCCGTAAAATCAAATACCGGAGTCAGTTTTTTTACCGGAAGAGGTTTGCCAACTGCAAATAAAGCGCTATCCAAGGTTTCTGGCTGACTGCAAACTATCGTGGCGAATCCCGTGCTCAACCCGATGAGCAAAGCATATTTCAAATGCGTATTCATTCTTCAGATTTATTTTTCGTATTTAATATCCTGCATTCTGGGTCAGCAAATGGTCCTTTTCAATTTCCGACTGGGGTATGGGAAACCAGGCATCGGTTGATTGCCAGTTTTCGCTTTTTTCTGCACCAAGAATCTGATCTGCCAATCCGGTACGCTTGAGGTCAAACCAGCGATGCCCCCATTCTGTAAACAGTTCCACCTGCCGCTCATGCAAAAGATGGATGAGAAATCCGTTCAGGTCGCCTGAACTTACAGGGGCCAGGCCGGCCCGGGCCCGGATTTGATTCAGCCCTGCATCTGCTTCCGCCAGGTTCCCCAGCTCAGCTTCGGACTCGGCGCGGATCAGTACCAGTTCGGATAACCGGAATACGACCTGGTATTCATGAAGCTCTCCTGCTGTAATGGTCCTGTACTTGGAGGGAAAATAAAAAGTTTGACCGCTGACGGAAATGCTGTCTATCCAATTCAGTCGGCGCTGGTCCCCGGGTTCAAAAGCGGAAAGCAGGAAAGGACTAACGGTCCCGTTCAGGG
>JAYVXJ010000892.1:0-3071 GCA_043785285.1 Chitinophagaceae bacterium | reverse complement strand
CCGGGAGACTGGAATCAGCCGCGATCATTCTTCCATACCATCGCCAGTCGAAGGTTTCCGCAGGTTCGTGAATACCGGCAAAACCGCCACCTGACTGTATAAATCTTTTCAGTGCAATCCGTTCCAGATAATTAAGTGACATACCGGAACTATTTAGAAAAACAATAGCAGCATAATTTTGGAGGGAATCATCTGAAAAAAGAAGGGTTGTATCTGTTACCCGCACATCAAATCCGTTCTTCTGACCTAATTTATCCAATGCCTGAACCTGGGATCCGGCGTCTGGAGAAGATAGGTTTTTGGCATAGATAAGTACCTGCGGAATCCCTGCTCTTTTGTGTTTACAGGATATGGAACAAAAAATCAGAAAAACAAAAAGGATGTTGGCTGTCTTCCTCATGATGGCAAAAAATTAAATAGAAGCAAACTTAAGGACTAACGCTAAGGATTTCCCAATTTTTTATATAAATAGATAGTTAATGATGGAATATCCATGGCAGAAAATACGTATCCTTACCATTTCTTGAAAATCACAAATACGGCTGCCACCATCAGGCCAAAACCAACCAGGTGGTTCCAGGCCAGTTTCTCTTCTTTAAAAAACAGGAGTGTAAACGCCACAAAAACGGTAAGCGTAATAGCCTCCTGAATGGTTTTCAATTGAACCAGACTAAAAGGTCCGCCGTCTTCTTTAAAACCTGCACGATTGGCAGGAACCTGAAAAAGATATTCGAAAAAAGCCAATCCCCAACTGATCAGAATAACAGAAAACAAACCCAGGCTTTTACCCCAGGTAAATTCTTTGAATTTGAGATGCCCATACCAGGCAAAGGTCATGAACGTATTCGAGATCAACAGAAATACAATGGTCTTGACTCCTCGCATATAATACAAAGATAAGTGCATCTGGTATTTCAACCGGAGTAATGGGAAGTATAAAATAAAAGTACCCGGAAAATTCCTCAGGAGAACATCAGAAGAGTCCGGAAATAAAGAAGAACAGTCCCACGCAGGAAAGACAAAGACTAACAAACCAAAGTATTTTTTTTCGCGTCAGAATGGCAATAGCAGAAATGGCAATAGATATCTGGAACAAGGTTACTGCACGGGCCAGTATGGCGTGATGTTCGAGATGTTGATGGGAATCAGATTCGGCTGCTTCAGCCTTCTTTTTGATCTCCGCCTGTTCGGTTTTATACTTTGCACGGATGGTTTGTTTATCGGCGTTAGTTGAAAGAGATTGGATTTCCTCTTTAATTCCTTTAGCCTGATAATATGCCCACTGATCCGATGCATGGATCTGTTCCAGCAATGCCTCGTCCGAATGATGGCCTGCGATGAGGCTGGACAGGGCTGCAAAAACCGCCATGAGTGCAGTTGAAATAGCAATCAGCATCATCCCCCGCTTTTCCTTTCGCTCTGTGGCTTCTTCCACTTTCTCTTCTATGGTTTCATGAAGATGTTCGGTTGGTACTTCTATTTCTTCCATAATGCTGTTTTACTTTACTCCCTTTTCCGGATTCCAGGACCCCTGTACTTTCCGGATGTATACGATCTGTCCCGTATGATAGGCATTGTGTGTACTGATATGCCCGATCGCATCATACCAGCTGGCCAGCCTGGCATCATCTGCAGCTTCAATCGCTCTTTCCCAGGCGGTTAATACACTATCTGCTTTCTTCGCTATAGCTTCCCAGTCATTCTTATTTGCTGCTGAAAAAGTTTCACTATTATTTCCGGAATAAGCCGGCGCAGGCTGATTTAGAAATTTAGCCAGTTGTTCTGAATTCCAGAATATAAGATGAGTAGTCAGTTCCGCGACGGAATGATCTGAACCTTTCTCTTTCCAATTAGCTTGTTCGGGAGTTAAGCCGGCAATCGCAACATTCAACGGCACAAACCATTCTTCCAGATTATGCGTTGTTTTTAATTGTTTGAGCATGATTTGTTTTAACGTCATGGGAGCTGAAGATTGTGCGTTGGATGAAATAGATCCCGCAAGCAGGATCAGGATAGCAAAGATCGGTTTCATTATTTGATAATTAAGGATTGAATAAAGTATCCATAAATTAGGAAAAGCGATATTTCCAGGGAAAAGATTTGTGCTGTATGGTGTAACCGGCTTATGCCTGGTAAAAGGCAACGGATTTCCCTGCAATAAAACCGCTTGTCCAGGCATGCTGGAAATTGAATCCCCCCGTAACGCCATCCACATCCATTACTTCGCCTGCAAAAAACAATCTGGGCCGGATCCGGCTTTCCAAAGTCTGGGCATTGATTTCAGCAAGACGTACTCCTCCTGCTGTTACAAACTCTTCTTTGAACCTGGTCTTTCCATCTACACTGAATTGTTGATTACACAGGATTTGAATAAGTTTATTTTGACGTATCGAAGAGAGATCTGCCCAATGGATATCTCCGATCCCAAGCTGTTGCAACTGCCATTCCCAGAGCCTTTGCGGAAGATTAAATGGGTTTTTATGCATAATTTTTTTAGCCCCTGATTCCTGCCGGATCAACTGAAATTTTTCCCAGAGAGATTTTTCGTGATATTCCGGAATCCAGTTTACCGAAATTTCAAATTGATAATTTTTCTGCTTCAACACGCGCGCACCCCAGGCAGAGAGTTTTAATAGGGCAGGTCCGCTCATGCCCCAATGCGTGATCAGTAAAGGACCACTTTCTTTCAATGTAGTGCCATTTACTTTTACCAGGGTTTCCGGCACTGAAACACCCATCAGTTTTGTTATGGAATTTCCTGGCATGTTAAAGGTAAACAGAGAGGGAACCGGGTCTTCAATGGAATGGCCTGTATGCATTATCCATTCAAACATAGCTGACTTAGGGTAACCACCGCTGGCAATACAAAGGAAGTGGGCAGGCAAGACCCATTCATTTGAAAAATGAATAATAAAAGGAGAATCACGTTCTCCGGAAACGATGGATTTTATCTCATGATGGAGACGGATCTCCACCGGAAATTTCGCAGCTTCCTGCATCAGGCAGTCCACAATGGTTTGAGAGGAATTGCTTTCCGGGAACATTCTCCCGTCCTCTTCCTGCTTTAATTT
>JAYVXJ010000891.1:0-3075 GCA_043785285.1 Chitinophagaceae bacterium | reverse complement strand
CGTAAAGGAGGTGCGGCGTGTTCCGGAAAATTCGATATAACGGATGCGTCCTGCCAGCTCGCAAATATTACCGCGTCTCCGCTAAAGTTCCGCCAAACAGACAATAAAATTCCTTTGACCGGGTTTGAACAGGTTGTTCAAACAGCTGTCTTTGACCATTCGCACGCTTTTGGCTTGCAATGGAACAACAGCCCTGGTAGTCCAATGGCTGAACTGCCCCGATATTTTAAAGACATGGGTAAGAGCCGTATGGCCGTAACGGCCACGGATGTGCCAAAACAATTGTTAGAAAAGAAGTTTAAACCAGCTGAGAATGGAAAGAACTACACTTCTCCGGCCGCCGGTGCCTGGGTTGGTCCCGGAGCAGCCCGGGGCCCATTTTATGCAGATCTGGCTGATGGTTCCCGCGTCACGTATTACTGGTACCGGTTTATCGATCAACCCTCTTTACAGCAATATAAAAATGTTTGGAACGATACCGTGAGGTCCGAAATGCAATCACTTATTGAAAATATCCATAACAACTGGCCAATTAATAAAGATTATATGCCAGCGCCCGGTAACGGAAAGCCGCTGGTGGCAATTGATCCTGCTCTTATCGTGACGCCACCTCCGGGGCTTGAAGCAGGTTATGTGCCCATTGTAACGCGACAGGAGTAACCTGTTATTGACGTCCTGTCTGCCATTTTATAGTCAAAAGACGGGTGACTGTTTTAATTTGCTGGACCTTTGGTAAATTCATTATTAATTAATCGCCAAATGCCCAACGGGTTTGCATCTTTTAATGCATCCGGCAACAAAGCATCAGTGAATCCCTGCAGACATACCGGCCTTACCCACCGTTTAATGGCAGTTGTTCCCACAGAGGTAAATCTGGAATCCGTTGTGGCTGGATAAGGTCCGCCATGAACCATACTGGCACATACTTCCACTCCGGTAGGTACTTCATTTAAAATGATTCTGCCGGCAAGAGCAGTTTGCATATCAATGATATCCCGGTGCAAACGAATATCCTCTTCGGTTGCCAGTATGGTTGTTGTAAGCTGCCCTTTTAACTGAGACAGCACCAGCTTTAATTCATTTTTGTTGTTGCAAACAACGATTAATGAAAAAGGCCCGAATACTTCTTCCTGTAAAATGGGATTGATTAAAAACTCATTTGCCTTAACTTTTGCTAAAATCGGGTGTGCAAGCAAATCTTCAACGTGCTCAGATGCATGAGTGATTACTTTAACTCCTTTTTGCTCCAACATCCTGTTTGCATTTTTTGAATATGACTGAGCGATGCCGGTATGAAGCATTTTTTGCGGAAACACTTTGTAGATCTCTTCACTAAGCAATGCCAGAAAATGATCTGTTTTATTACTTTCCAGCATAATTAAAAGTCCCGGATTTGTACAAAACTGACCTACCCCAAGCGTGATTGAACCCGCAAATGTATTTGAGAGTGCAACGGCATGTTTATCCAATGCATCAGGTAAAAAAACTGCGGGATTAATACTGCTCATTTCTGCAAACACGGGTATTGGAACATCCCGGCTGGATGCGTATTCAACCAAAGCTTTTCCAGCAAGGAATGAGCCGGTGAAACCGACGCCTGCAGCTGCCGGGTGCAAAACGAGTGCCTTGCCGATGGAATTGCCCGGGCCAAGCACATGCTGTACGGTATATTCAGGCATCTTAGAAGTGCGTATTGCCTTTTGAATGGCAGTAAAAACCAATTCCGAAGTTTTTGAATGGGCCGAGTGTCCTTTGATTACAATTGTTGATCCTGATGCCAGTGCGCTTGCAGTATCGCCGCCAGCCGTTGAAAAGGCAAATGGGAAATTGCTTGCACCAAATACAATTACGGGTCCGACCGGCTGCAACATCTTCCTTATATCTGACTTAGCCGGAGTTCTCGTTTTATCCGCAGTATCAATAGCTGCTTCCACCCAACTGCCTTCCATTAGTAAGGCAGCGAACATTTTCAACTGGATGGTTGTTCTTTTCAGTTCTCCATTCAGTCTTGCCTGGGATAGGTTTGTTTCTTCACCGGCGATCTTTACAAGTTCTGAAGAAATCTTGTCAATTTCATCCGCTATATGGTTTAGAAAAGAGGCGCGTTCTTTTCCCGGAACATTTTTATAGGTTTGAAATGATTCCAGGGCATTTGTCATTACCAAATTCACATCCTCACTGCCAATGTTGTTTTTGATTTTCATCTGTTGTATGTCCTTATAATTATTTAAGCACGCCTGAAATTGATTTGGATGGTAGAGCCGGTTTTGTAGACAGTGCATGTTCAATAACTGCTAATACATGCTCCCGTTCTTTTCCAATAACTGTTAATCGTGGAAGCCTTACATATTCGCTGCCGATACCAACTTGCGTTTCCGCTAATTTTATGTATTGTACCAGTTTCGGGTGAATATCAAACTCAAGAAGTGGCATAAACCATCTGTATATTCTGGCTGCTTCCTCGATCTTTCCATCTCTGATCAGGTTGTAAATAGCAACCGTTTCAGCCGGGAATGCACAAACCAGTCCTGCTATCCATCCATGGGCTCCCAATAATAATTCTTCCATGGCAATCGTGTCCACTCCGCATAAAATTTTATACCGGTCGCCGAAAAGATTGATCATTCTTGTAACGTTGGAAACATCCCTTGTTGACTCTTTAACTGCCTGGATGTTTTCGCATTCCTGTAAATCCTGGAACATAGACAGGGTGACTTCATTTTTATATTCTACCGGATTATTGTAGACAACAATGGGAAGCTCCGTGGAAGATGCAACGGATTTAAAATACCCAACCGTTTCGCGATAATCGGATTTATAACGCATAGGAGGTAATAGCATCAATCCCGCTGCGCCCCATTTCCTGGCCAGCTTCGCCTGGCTGATTGCATCACGAGTGGCTCCTTCTGCAATATTCAAAATAACTGGTGCTCTGCCCCCTACTTTTTCTACTGTATTTTTAACGAGTATTTCCTTTTCGTTCAACGTGAGCACACTCGCTTCACCGAGAGAGCCTCCGAGGATGATGCCGTTCACTCCGCACTCCAGCTGATAATCAAGATTCTTATTAAAAAG
>JAYVXJ010000890.1:0-3082 GCA_043785285.1 Chitinophagaceae bacterium | reverse complement strand
TTTACCCTTATCCCTACCCATTGAAACCGCATTTACGAAAGCTTATCGAATGATCGATCGTATACCCAAAGCACCACCGGATATTAAACCGGTACCTGATCACGTTAAAAGACCGTTGTGGTCTGTAATGATCCCCTGTTTTAATTGCAGTGCTTACCTTATCGAGACCCTCAGGGCTGTATTACTACAGGATCCGGGGCCTGAGATTATGCAGATTGAAGTAGTAGACGACTGCAGTACAGATACGAATGTAGAGGCCCTGGTAGACTATATTGGTAAAGGAAGGGTGAAATATTACCGCCAGCCGGAAAACAGGGGAAGTCTTCGCAATTTTGAAACCTGCCTTAACCGGTCAACCGGCCAATATATACACATGTTGCATGGAGATGATCTGGTAAAACCCGGCTTCTATGCAGAGATCCAACAGCTCTTTTCCCGTTTTCCTGAAGCAGGCGCTGCATTTACCGGCTACACGTATATCGATGAACAAAACACGGAGTTGTATCATAATAATGAACTCCTTATTGAACCCGGCATATTAAAGAACTGGCTTTTGGAAATTGGTCACGCTCAACATATTCAGCCGCCGGCTATGGTTGTTAAAAGAGCTGTTTATGAAAAGCTCGGAGGATTTTTTGCGGTTCATTACGGAGAAGACTGGGAAATGTGGGTGAGGATTGCTGCCCATTTTCCAGTTGCACACACGCCAAAAAGATTAGCCCTTTACCGGGTTCACGAAAATAATATCACCAGCCGTTACTTCCTTTCCGGACAAAGTATTAAGGATGCATCAACGGTGATTGACATCATCCAGCACTATTTTCCGAAAAGAGAAAAAAAGCGGATGAGCCGGATGGCAAAAAAACATTTCGCCCGTTATTTCTCTTATACTGCAGATAAAATATATCATGAATATTATCGTCCGGATATTGCCCTGGCCCAGGCAAAGCGTGCATTAAAAATGCACTTTAATTATACCACGCTGTTTTACTTTGTAAAAATTTATGCGAAAATCCTGATCGGGTATAAAATGGAAAGAGAAAGAAAAATTTTATACCGGCCGCTTAATTTGTTCAGATAATTCGCCTGGCTTTTTTTCTTCAGTCATTTTCTTTTTAGGCATCACATAGAAAATGAGCTTTCTTATATTATCGATGGGTTGTTCCAGGCAGTACCAGGAAATACTTGCGCAGCCTATGGCCAGAATCATATAGATCCAGAAACTGGTAAAAGGTGATTCTGCAAGCTTGCCGATAGCAGACAGATCGTATCCGCTGAAATAATGTTGTGCCACATCAAAAATTTTCCAGAAGAAAACCGTCACGATCAGGTGATATAAATAAATACCATAACTGATCTTGGAAAGATATTGCACCACTCTGTTCTCAAGGAATTTTTTGGCGATCCCGGTATAACCGCGGTTGGCTATATCTATGATCGTAACGGCAAAGAGAGAAACAAACACCCTGTCCATTCCGAGAAACGTTCTGCGATGATGGGAAAAAATCAGAAAAAGCCAGACCGGAATGATGGCGATCAATAGCCATTTCAGCCAATGGTTTTTGGTATATCCCCGGTTGTGATAATAAGCAAGTAAAGCCCCGGCAGCAAAACAATCAATACAAGCAGGTAAAAGCACCAGCATCGGGAATATTTGTGTATTCTGATCCGTCATCTGCGTCACGGACATCACACGGAAAAGAATACCGGCAAGAATCATCCCTATAAAAACTTTCGGAAGATGTTTATCCGGTATAAAGAGAAGTATCCATGGCCATAACAAATAGAATTGCTCTTCCACGGCCAGGGTCCATAAATGTACAGTAAAGGGTCCCCAGGTTTTCGTGATATAGATCAGCACATTGGACATATAAAAAAAATATATCCCCAAGTGCTTTTGGATTTCCCGACCTTCAAGAGGAAGTAACAGCAAGATGATCAGGTAAAGATAATAGGCCGGAAAGATGCGCAGCGTTCTGCGGGTGAGAAAGGCAACGGCCACCTTCCACCGGCTGAAATTATTCAATACAGCCTTTGTTTTGGCACCCAGCAATATGCGCGTGATGAGATAGCTGCTTAAAACAAAAAAAAATACGATGAATACGCCCAGGTCATAAACATACTTCAGGTTGGTGAGCGAATTGGAAAAGTGGTATACAACCACAAATAGCACGGCACAGAACCGTAGTCCGGATAACTGGGGTTGATATTTCAGCCCCGTACGCGGGGTTTCGGGCTGGATCTGTGGCAACGAAGCTCCTTTTTTTTAATAGTTTAAGTCAGAAATCCAGGATTCTCTGAAGAAACGGATGAATTCCCAATTTAGTACAGTTTCCCATTATAATCTTTTTTGAAAAAAAATGTCCAATCGCTTTTAAAAACCGGATCCAGTGATTATTTTTATCGACTCTCCCAGCATCCTCTGATCCACACTTTACCCCTATCCGGTTTCCTGCGTTTTGCTTAAAGATCCTTTCCTCGGAATTTCCTACTGTTTCGTATCCGGAATAATTCGCCTTAAATCATGTAACATGAACCTATCCGCTTCCGCGAGGATAATTTTATTCCACCGTTCGTTTATTTATAGCAAATTTTTTAGTTTGCTTTTCTTCGCCTGCTTTCTTTCCGTTACCGTGATACACGCTCAGGAAAAATGCAGTACATGTTCGATTCCTTCATTCGCTGCGCTTACGGTATACCATACCTGGCAATCAGGTCCTGCAATGGGCATTGGTATTGAAGCAGGGAAATGGAAGAAAGATGCCGGAAAATTCAGCTATTTTCTGGGAACGGAAATGCATAGGTCTGATAGGAATGAAAATAATCTGAAATCAACGGTCAGTTCAAAAGAGCTGATCATTTCCTTTTATTGGAAAGGTCAATATAAAATTGCCAACCGTTTTTATCTGATAGCCCAGCCAGAGCTCGTAAATCTTTCTTCTTTTGAAATGCGGACAGGAATACGCTACGTTATGCCGCTAACGAAAATTATGGGTATCGGCCTGGAGCCGGGTTATTCCCTGATAAGAAAGCAATGGTCCTTAAATACAAATGTCCATTTTGCTTTACGGTAAAAAATAAA
>JAYVXJ010000889.1:0-3084 GCA_043785285.1 Chitinophagaceae bacterium | reverse complement strand
CCTTGTCCACGGCTAAATTCTTCTCCTCTTTAACACTAACGGGAATGCTGATCGGATATCTCGTCGGAATTGTTTGTATCCCTAAATTCTTCAGCCAGAAAACAGCACTGAAATATGCTGCACTCTTCGGAATCATTTTTGTTTTACTGGCTTTGTTTACCCAGGGCTTGACATCTGTCGTGTTCATTGCCTTATTGGGCCTGTCCAATTCATTAATGTTTCCATCCATCTGGCCACTGGCGATTGATGGTCTGGGGAAATTCACAAAGACTGGCTCTTCTCTTTTGGTGATGGCCATATCAGGGGGTGCTCTATTGCCTTTATTATATGGATATTTGGCCGATCGTTTAAATGCGCAGCAGGCGTATTGGGTAGTTATTCCCTGCTATCTGGTAATCGGTTATTATGCTATGAGGGGATATAAAGCCGGAAGAAAAAAACGGACTTAACTTTAAATACGAAAATGATATTAGTTGCAGATAGCGGATCCACGAAAACGGAATGGTGCCTGATAAAGTCAAATGGAGAAAAGGCTTATTTTGATACGGAAGGGTATAATCCCTATTATGTGGGCAGGGAATATATTATTCAATCACTCAATAAAAATCTTACCAGCCACTTTAAATCTGATCAGATAAAAGAAGTTCACTTTTATGGAGCAGGCTGTATGGCAGATAAAACAGTTATTATTGAGCAGGCCCTGCATGCGGTTTTTCAATTGGCAAATGTGCATGCGGCTATGGATTTACTGGCTGCAGCAAGAGCGTTGCTCGGTCGGAAACCAGGCTTTGCCGCCATATTAGGTACCGGCACAAACACCTGTATTTATGATGGAGAAAGGATCATTCAAAACATTGATTCTCTTGGATATATGCTAGGAGATGAGGGTAGTGGAAGTTATTTGGGAAAAAAATTGCTGCAGGATTATTTGCGGGGTTATATGCCGAAGGAGGTTAGTGAAAAATTTAAGGAAACAGTCAGGTTATCCTTTGATGAAATTATGGACCGGGTCTATACCCAGTCGCTTGCCAACCGTTTTTGTGCCGGGTTTGCCCAATTTGCAGGAGACCATATAGAAATGGACTATCTATATGAGTCGGTAAAAAATTCATTTATGGATTTTTTCACCAACCTCGTAAGTCATTATCCCGATTATCAGCAATACCCATTCAACTGCCTGGGTTCGGTAGGTTATCATTTTAAAAGTATCCTGAAAGAGGTGGCAGGTATGTTCGATATGAAAACGGGGAAAATCATCCCTTCACCAATGGAAGGTCTGGTGAAGTATCATGCATAGGAAAAATAGAAAAAAATAGGTGGTTTTTTTAGTGGTTACCATTTGGAGTTGTATATATGAAACCGAAAGGTTTCATATATGATAAATAGTTAACTCAAAAATCATGAAGACAAAACCACTGATCATTGAAAAAACGTTTGATGCTCCGGCATGGAAATATAAGGGTTACCCGGGGAATCGCAGGTAAGCTTTGAGCTATTTCCTGATGGAGAGAAGACCTTACTTAAACTAACGCATGAAGGATTGGAAACTTTTCCGCAGAACAACCCGGCATTTGCAGTGGAAAGTTTACCGAAGGCTGGAATGCCATACTTGGCAAATCGCTCAACGAATTTGTAGTGCGGGAGCCCCTGGCATTAAAAAAAGGCCTGCCAGGAATGGATCATGATCATTCAGAGCAGGCCATTTCAAAATTCTAAAAGCCTTATCCTGTAAGGCGTCTTATTTAATAGAAACAGGCACTTCCAGCTTTTCCCAGCCAAGTACAAAGCCAGGGCTGCTGACCTTGTAGGTTAATTGCTCCTGCATGCTGGAGGACATGCGTGGTTTAACCATTACCGTCAGCACATCTTTTGCCGGATCGCGATTGGCATCTCCGGTTCTTTTAATACCCCACTGACCGGTTTCAGAATTCAGGATAATAGTCCATTCATTTTCTCCGGGAGTGGCAAACAAACTATATTTTCCGGCGGCCAATTCTTTGCCTTCCACCTTAATGGGTTTATCCGTTTCGAATAGGGTTGCTTCATTGGCTCCGGCCCGCCAAACTTTGTTATAAGGAACTAATCCGCCCCAGATCTTTCTTCCTTTAACAGCGGGACTGCTGTAATTGATAGTGATGGTTGCCCCGCCTGCCATTCCTGTGGCGGTTTCCGGGGGGCTTGGCCGTTTGGACTTATCGCCCTGCGCAAAAATAAGTGAAGACATGAATACGCCGGCCAGCGTGAGTACAACGGCTCTTGTAAAGATTGCTCTTTTCATATGATTATCGTTTAACTGTTAAATAATAAACCCATTCCTTTAATAAAGGCAGGGATTTCCAGAAAGTACTTTATTCCAGCAAATACTAAACCAGTTTAATTTTCTTCTACTTGTTTTATGGGGCGACAGGGATTTCCAGCCGCAAAAACATCATCCGGAATGTCTTTTGTTACTACGCTTCCGGCTCCGATCACGCAATGGTTACCGATACTGACTCCCGGGCAAATGATGGCTCCCCCGCCGATCCAAACGTCTGACCCAATAGAAACGGGTTTTGCGAATTCCGGTCCCTGCGCCCTTTCTTTCCAATTCATCGGGTGCATAGCCGTGTATATTTGAACCGCCGGCCCGATCAGGGTATTGCTGCCAATACGTACTTTCATCACATCCAGGATGATGCAATTGAAATTAAAATAAACCTTATCACCTAACTGGATATTGCTTCCATAATCACAATGAAATGGCGGTTCAATCCATACATTTTTCCCCTGCAATGGGATCAGCAGCTGCAAAATCAGTAGCCTTTGTTCTGCCAGTTCTTCACCGGCATCATTAAATTGTTTCAGCAATAATCTGGCCTGCCTTCGTTCTTTCATCAATTCGGGATCGGAAGCATCATATAAATCACCGCTGAGCATCTTTTGTTTTTCCGTATTCATAATTGATATTATTTATTTTTAACCGTTGAATGCATAACGCGGAACGCTTCGCCCACCGAAGCTTCAGCGACGCTGGTTACTCGGCCTATAAAAATGATAGAGTAAATAGTTTATGCCGAGTTCCATTTTCCGAAGACCCTATAGATG
>JAYVXJ010000888.1:0-3084 GCA_043785285.1 Chitinophagaceae bacterium | reverse complement strand
TATAGGTAAAATTGCCGAAGCGAAAACCCAGCACCAGCATTCTCAGATGCCATACCTGCACCGGAATTACTTCAATATCCCCTACCATAAAGGGTTCTGTGGCAATCGTATTCAACCGGATTTCCGGAACGCCCGGATAGCGAAAGTCCGTGAAGGCATAAGGAAATTCCCGGATGATCACTTCCTGCGTTATTTCATTGGCGTAAATATCCATTGGCTTTCCGGAGAAATAATTGAATGCACGGATATCGTCGAGCCCCGCAATATGATCCTTATGTGGATGTGTAAACAACACGGCATCCAGTTTAGTAACGTCTGCCCGCAACATCTGATAACGGAAGTCGGGCGTGGTATCTACAACCAGTCGCGTCGCTTCTGATTCAACCAGTATACTAGACCGCAGACGCTTGTCTTTTTTATCTGAAGAATGACAGACCGCACAAGGACAGGCAATCATAGGAACGCCACTGCTGGTGCCCGTTCCAAGAAAAGTAATTTTTAATGGGGGGTGCTTCACCTACCGAAAATACTTCAATTCCCTGGATCAAGCCTCCGGTTTCATAAGGTTTTCCAACAGCTTTCTGCTTTCCGGCGGTAGTTGCTCAACGTCTATTTTCAACTGGGGGATAATGTCGATCAGCGTGTTGATCCGCCCTTCCACAGGCAGGAATTTATTGAGCACGAGAACTTTTTTTTCTTCCAGGATACAATACCCGCTTTGAAAATTGCCTCTTTCATACCGGATCACATACCCGGTTTCATGCAGGAGTTTTTCCATTTTTTCAAGCGTGGTAGCATTGTATTTCATGGTTCAAAGTTCTTTATTCGAGGGCAGATAGGAGTAAGCGTTTATCCACAACCGGAGGGAAAGGGTGACAGTTGACAGTTGACGGTTGGCGGACCTTATGCGTGAATTCGCGCCTGATATCCGTCAACCGTCAACTAAAATTCAAGCAAATATGTCATCCCCATTACCCTTTCCCGGTCATTTTAATCACCGGCACAATCATTTCTTCCATACTCACGCCTCCATGCTGAAAACTGTTCCGGTAATAGTTTGCGTAGTAATTATAGTTGTTGGGATAACAGAGAAATCCATCGCCTTTGGCGAAAATAAAGGATGAATTGATCGTGGGAACAGGCAATCCTGCTTCTTTTGGATCGCGGAAGGCCAGCACTTCCTTTGCTTCATAATTCAAATTCCGCCCGTGCTTATAGCGGAGGTTGGTAGTCGTTTGTTTATCACCGATTACTTTATAAGGCGTTTTTACGCGCACACTGCCGTGATCGGTGGCGAGAATAATCGTAATTTTTTTATCGGCGATTTTTTTCAATGCCTGATGAAGGGGTGAATGTTCAAACCAGCTCGAGGTAATGCTCCGGTAACTCGCTTCGTCACTGGCAAGCTCTTTCAGCACTTCCATTTCCGTACGGGCATGACTGAGCATATCCACAAAATTATATACGATAATGTTCAGGTCATTGCTCATCAGGTTATGCATATTATTGACCAGATCCTGACCTGCCTGATGATTCAGCACTTTGGTATAAGACGTTTTCAGATGATCCATTTTCAGTCGCTTCAACTGACCCCGGAATAATTCTTCTTCGGCCATGTTCTTTCCACCTTCTTCTTCATCGTTCTTCCAAAGTGCGGGATACTGGGCACTGATTTCTATTGGCATCAGTCCCGCGAAAATAGCATTACGGCAATATTGCGTAGCGGTAGGCAGTATGCTGTAAAACGTTTCTTCTGTCTGAATCCGGAAATTCTCTGTGAATACCGGTTGTATGGCTTTCCACTGATCGAACCGCAGGTTATCGATCAGCACAAAAAACATCGGTGTTCCCTTTTCCAGATTCGGAAATACTTTATTGCGCAATAAGGTATGCGACATGATCGGTCCGTCCGTTAGTTTCGGATTTACCCATTTGGCATAGTGCTTTGAAACAAATTTGAAGAACGCTGTATTGGCTTCCTGTTTCTGAGTCTGAAATACTTCCTGCATCTCGGGACTATTGCTTTTTTCCATTTCCAGTTCCCAGTACACCAGTTTTTTGTACAGATCCATCCACTCATTAAAATCCGGATTGTCGTTCAGCGCCATGAACAACTCGCGAAATTGCTGCTGGTATGCCGTAGTAGTGGTTTCCGCAACCAGTCTTTTATTATCAATGATTTTTTTCAGGCTCAGCAATACCTGATTCGGGTTCACCGGTTTGATCAGGTAATCAGTGATCTGGCGGCCAATAGCTTCGTCCATCAGGTTTTCCGTCTCGTTCTTGGTGATCAGCACCACCGGGATCTGTTGGTTGGCCTCTTTGATCTTAGCCAGGGTTTCGAGTCCGCTGATACCCGGCATGGTCTCATCCAGCAACACCACATCCACCTGATTTTCTTTCACAAAATCTATTGCATCCAATCCATTGGTCATGGCGTTCACCTCATACCCTTTATTTTTCAAAAACAGGATATGTGATTGCAGGCTTTCGATCTCATCATCTACCCAAAGTATAGTTCCTAATGCCATGGTATTATATTTCGTAATTCTAAAGATAGTTTATCAGCCAGTCATTCCTAAATTTGAGTCTGGATTTGACTTCTTTTAACAAAATCAAACGGACAATGGGCGCAGGTTCTCAGAAAATCATTAATGATCCGGTGTATGGTTTTATCACGATCGACCATCCATTGATCCTGGAACTGATCAGACACCCTTTTTTCCAACGCCTGCGGCGTATACAACAAATGGGTTTTGCCCATCTGGTATACCCTGGTGCCGTTCACACCCGACTGCATCATGCACTGGGCGCCTATCACCTGATGAGCAATGCGCTGAACACACTCAAGGGAAAAGGCATTGAGATCACGGAAGCCGAAGACCTTGCTTCAAAAGTGGCAATCCTTCTGCATGATGCCGGGCATGGACCTTTTTCTCATGCACTCGAAAACAGGTTGATAGAAAATGTGCATCACGAAACGGTTTCACTGCAGATCATGCAGCAGCTTAATGAAGAATTAGGTGGTCAGCTCACTATGGCAATCGAAATTTTCATCAATCAATATCCCAAACGGTTTTTGCA
>JAYVXJ010000887.1:0-3085 GCA_043785285.1 Chitinophagaceae bacterium | reverse complement strand
TGAGCCATTGGGTGAGACTGTTTTTGTTTCTGACCATTGTAAGATTATCATAATAGTGGCTCCTGTTTTTTTCGAAGAAATCTGATAAATATAAGGTTGGTTTGCTGATAATTTTATTGCTTACCAGGTACAATGTTATAAGCAATCTGCCTAGCCTTCCGTTACCATCTAAGAAGGGATGAATGGTTTCAAACTGATAATGTGCTATGGCTATTCGGATAAGTGAAGGGATCTGTAGTTCGTCATTATTGAGAAATTTTTCAAGATCACTAATGAGGTCAGGCACTTCATTATGGTTTGGCGGGATAAATGCTGCATCTTTTAAAGTTGCTCCGCCAATCCAGTTCTGACTTGTTCTAAAATCTCCTGGGAGTTTATGTTTACCCCTTACACCCTGTAATAGTTTTTTATGCGTTTGCCGGAGCAAACGGGAACTCAGTGGTAATTTGTCCAATTGATTTATGGCGTAATTCATTGCTTCTATGTAGTTGTGCACTTCCTGCCAGTCATCTTTTTTTTCCGGGTTGATATATTCCTCATTTTGAAGAGCTTCTTCAATACTGGTTTGGGTTCCCTCTATGCGGCTGCTCTTGGTAGCTTCTTTGGCAATATGCATTTTTATGAAATAATCGACATCAGGTATCAGCATAGAAAAGGCATTTAGCTCGCCCAGTTTTCTATCTGTATCACTCAGCAGTTTGTTTATTTTGGCATCGGTTATCATCCATTCGTGATTAACCAATTCGGGTGAAAAGCTGCTGTATCCGTATTGTTTTTTTAATGTACCTGCTTTGAATTTATCAATATTCATAAAGAAGACTTGATGAAAACTGTTGCGAATATAATTATTTATATTTGCAGTTAATCGCTTTGCTGCGAATAGTGCAAATTATAACGGCGTTGCCAAATAAGTGGTTTAGGTAATCATTAATTTCACCTGATTATAATGGATTGATTTTCAACGCTATTATAATTCTTCAGACAGTGACTGAAGAATTTAAGTTGTGTAATTGTTTAAATGCAGTAAGCTTACTGGCAAATTCCTTTTTGACATTCTTTTCAAAGCTATCCAGATAATTTTCAGTTGTTCTGATATCTGTGTGCCCTAAAGACTCCTGGATGAATTCAGTACTTACACCTGACCGTTTTAAAACGGTGGAGAAGGTATGTCTTGCCACGCAGGTCGTTACTTTTTTTTCGATCCCGAGTTTCGTTTTGATCTTGAACATCCAATCATTAATGGACTGGACAAATAATTCGATCAGTTCGACCTGCCTTAAGGCTGAAATACCATGTTCAAGGAAAGGAAAAATGTAATTATTGGTACTTTTATCCTTATTGCCCCAATAATCAATTACCTGCAGGAGGTCCTCTGTAATATAAAATGTGATTGGCCTGGGTGATGACCTGGTACCACCAATAATGATATAATTATCTGGGAATTCCTTAAAATAATTTCTGAATGTATTTAAACCTCTTACCATATATGTTTTTTGATTATTTGGTCTAATGCTATTTCAATACGCGCGTCATTCGTATTCTTCAGGCTTAAATAAAGTGATAGTGGGTCTACATTGCTTTCTTCGGTTACACCCTCTGCCAGCTTAAGAGGATTATATTTCCGGACTTCAAGACAATACCTACCCTCATACGCATTCTCATTAATCAGGGCGTTGCTTTTTTGTACCCCGTAGTAAACAACTTATGAAGATTTAAATTTTACACGGCATTGGAGATGGCCACTTGGGTATAGCCGATTTTCACTGCCAGTTCCTTAAAAGAAAGATCTGTAAGTTGTACTTTCTCATAACGATGCAACATATGATACAGCAATATATATTGAGCAGAAGTCA
This sequence comes from Chitinophagaceae bacterium, assembly GCA_043785285.1. Taxonomy (GTDB): domain Bacteria; phylum Bacteroidota; class Bacteroidia; order Chitinophagales; family Chitinophagaceae; genus Puia. The sequence goes on along the minus strand of JAYVXJ010000887.1, from coordinate 1,232 downwards.
GCAGTTTTTCTTTATTCTTTCTGCTGCTGCGTTCATTAAAGTTTTCCCTTAAATCCAGCAACATATCAGGCAGGAATAATTGTTTACCCGGAACAATAAAGTTCATCCCTTTTTGAATCAGCCTTCCACGATTAATGGCAGTCATGTTATAGCTTACCAGTACTACTTTTTTATTAAGATTATTCCTTATTAGCTACAGATTAGCTCCAGGTGCTTTTCTATCTGTAAATTACTAAACTCGTGCTCTTCCCTTAGCTCTACCAGCACCAGAGTCTGGTTATGTATCTGGGCATAGTATGCTGAACCTCAGCTGTTTTTCATAAAAGAATATGCTGATCAGGCCTAAAGCCTTGATGCTCATTGTATTTCACATATCCTAACTGGTTAGTGAGCATTGCTGTCAATCCTATTTTAAAACTTGTCCCATTGGTATGATGATGACCATAAATCCAGAAATCAGGTGAGGTTTGTTCAATTAAGGAAAACAGCTCAACTGCAAATGCTTCGCTCAGGATGTCATTTTTATACCTGACCGGATAGTTTTGAAATGTCGGAACATGGTGTGTAATAACTACTGTTTTTCCTGTTCGTTTATTATTCAACTGCGCCTGAATAAAGTCTCTACTCTCCGCGTGAAGCTGGTTATACACGGGAACAGAAAAGCGTTTACCCTTAAATTTAATAACCTGAAAATCGTTCATACCATGCTCTATATGCCATTGGTTTACCGGATTTATGGTTGACCAGAGTGTAGAGAAAATGAGCCTGATATCTTCATAATCTACAGATGTATTATTAACCAGGAACACATTACCCCTGATCTTTTCGTTAAGTACACCTGATTTATCAGCAATATCAGAATAGTAATATTCATGGTTGCCAGGCAGCCAGTAAATGGCTGAAAAATGATCCGCTACATAACTAAAAAAATCTTTATGCTTATCCATGACGGCAAAAGGAACAATATCGCCAGCTAATACCAGGATATCTCCAATTGCAGAAATGGGATTTGACTTCATATACTCCCTATTTTCCTTAAACTCTAAATGAAGATCTGAGCAATATTGAATAACCATTTTCTGTATTTAAATATCATTGCCCAAAATATTAATTCCTCTGGTTCAGCTGTCTCGACCCCCTATAAACCGGACAGTTTTCTAAAGGTAGTTTAGTAGTTTTTCATTTTCAAAAGGGATCGGATTATAATTTTTCCATACGGTTTCGGGAGCCTG
>JAYVXJ010000886.1:0-3090 GCA_043785285.1 Chitinophagaceae bacterium | reverse complement strand
AACACAAACCTGCTTTGGCGCAAACGCTTTCCTAAAAAAGGAAGAACCTTATCTTTCAATTTCCGGGAAGAATACCAGAACAACAACAGCACGGGATACCTGAATTCAGATACGCGGTTTTATATTAAAGACAGTCTCCATACCGCTCAGCTAATTGATCAGTATAAAACATTTCAAAACAAAACCCTGACCCTGGATTCCAGGCTTGCTTATACAGAACCCCTGTCCACCATTTCAAGCTTCGCCATTAACTATGGGATCTCAGGCGGTAATAATCAGTCTGACCGGAGTACTTTTAATAAATCTACCGAAGGAAAATATGATCTTGTTGACAGTGTATATAGCAACAATTATCATTTCTCCCTATTCACTCAAAAAACCGGATTGTTATACAATTTCAATGGTCGTAAACTGCATTTTAACGTTGGTGCAGATGTTGGTTTCACTGGCTTCAATCAGAAAAACCTGGACAATGAAGTCTCCCTCAACAGGCATTTTTTAAATTGGTACCCGCAAAGCCGGGTTTCATACAAATTCAGTCAGGAGAAGGTTTTATCCTTTAGTTATTACGGAAATACAGAGCAGCCCAAAATTGAACAATTACAGCCACTTGCCAACAATCAGGATCCCTTAAATATTTATACGGGCAATCCTGCCCTGAAACCAGCATTCAGGAATAGCATAGGACTGAATTATTTCAATTATAAACCGCTTAGTCAAACCGGATTTTTTATCAATATCTATGGAGATGCCACTGCTAATGCAATCAGCTCCAAAGACTTTGTGGATAGTTTCGGAAAAAGGGTTTACCAATCTGTTAACCTCAATGGGAATTATTCGCTGAACAGCAACATAAATTATGACCTTAAACTAAAAAAGGCAGATATGAACATAGGTCTGGGCACAGGTTTCAGCGCAAACAGAAATAAAAATATTGTAAATAATGAATTAAATGAGACCAACCAGAAAACCTATTCACTAAATTTCCGACTTTATAAATCCAAAGAAAAAAAATATAACTTAAGCTTTTCCTCCTATGCCGATTATACAACCAGTATCTCCTCTATACAACAAACGATCAATACGCATTTCTGGTCTTTCGTCATCAGGCCGGAAGGGGATGTTTTTTTACCACTGAAGTTTCAACTACACACAGATTGTGAGCTTAATATCAGGCAAAGGACATCCGTATTTGACACCAACAACAATACGGTAATCTGGAATGCCTGGGTTGGCAAGAAGTTCTTCAAGCAAGAAGACCTGTTGCTGAAAATTCAGGCTAATGATATTCTGGATCAGAATATCGGATTCAACAGGATGGTCAGCAGTAATTATATTTCCCAAAACACGTATACGACCATACGAAGATACTTAATGCTTTCCCTTGTCTGGAATTTCACCAAAACAGGGATGGCACAACCTAAACCTTAATATGCGGCAACTTTTTTATTATATCCTGATCCTGCTCCTCTTCTGCAAAGAAAGCCATGCCCAAAACGCTATCTTTTTATCGGAAGGAAGGATTGAATTTATGCGGACCGTTAACCTGTACGCCCGGATTACCACCGATGATGAATCATTCGCCGAATTAATGAAGAAGGCCATGCCCAAATTCAAAAAGACTTATTTTCAACTTTTCTTTTCTCATAACCAATGGGTTTACAGGCCTGGAAGGGAAAATCCTGAAAACAATAAACTTTGGGAAGAAGCAGCTGAAAATAATACTGTTAGTTCGGATTATGCTACTGGTCGCGCCACAAGCCAGAAAGAGATTTTTGGAGAACTATTTCTGGTCCAGGATAGTATGCGCAGAATTCAATGGAAGCTGACCGACGAAACCCGGACTATTGCCGGATTCAACTGTCATCGGGCAAATGCCCTGATTATGGACTCCATTTATGTAGTTGCTTTTTATTCAGATGAGATTACCACACCGGGAGGACCGGAATCCTTCTCGGGATTACCAGGCATGATTTTGGGTGTTAGCCTCCCTCATCAGCACATCACCTGGTTTGCAGATCAGATAGAAGGTATACCCATCCCCAAGGCCCAGTTAGCGCCTCCGTCAAAAGGGAAAAAATGCACAAATGAAATATTCCGGAAAACATTGAATGACGGGCTAAAAAACTGGGGGAAATACGGCCGGAAGTATTTGGAAGAAGCGCTGTTGTAATCAAGGAACACGAATAGCTGTCAACATATCTAAGGAATCAACGGAGAATCGGTCTATTTGCAAAAATCGTAGATTAAAATCAAAAAGTTATGGCAAATAATAATTCCCCAACTACTGCCAATGGCAAAATCTGCTATATCGAGCGTCCCTGCTGTGGAAATTCTACTTTTCTCCATATGCTTCCTCATGAATGGCATCAAGTAAAGATTTTGGGCCTGCCACATCTCCGAGAATCTGCCAGATCATGATTCCTGAAGCTTTTTCTTTTGCCAAATCCGTTTTCTTTTTAATGGTGTGAATTCCATTATAATACAGGATCGCACCACCGGGCATAGCTACCTGATCGGTAGATTCAGCTCCGGGAAACGAATCGAGGATTTGTCCATAATTCATACTTGTAACAGGTGAAGTAAGCGTGGGGCCAAAACCGTATCCATAAAAAGGCACTCCGAGAACCATCTTTTCCCTGGGTATTTTTCTTTCTACCCCGAAATAATCCAAATCATCCACTGCCTGCTGATAAGTGGAATGTGGCCCGGGTTTTTCCGGGGTCCAGGGGCCTGTATGATCATAACTCATAATGTTGACAAAATCATACTGGGCCAGGGCCTTATCGCTAAGGGCATCTTTATAAAAAACCGTAATGGCCGAAGTGATCAGTTTCTTATTCGCTTTTAAAGTTCTTGCTAAATCGATAGCAAAGTTTTCATAATTGGAATCGATGTCACTACCTTCAATATCCACATCTATACCATCTAAATCATATTTGAGCGTTATCAAAAGCAAGTCCTGAATCAGTTTAGCCCGATGATCATCTTTTAAAAGCCTTGCATAATAAGGATGTATACCTCCTCCTGCAATAGAAGCAAGTACTTTTACCTTTTTCGCGTGCGCGGCTTTAATAAATGACATAAGGG
>JAYVXJ010000885.1:0-3094 GCA_043785285.1 Chitinophagaceae bacterium | reverse complement strand
GATCATAGACCGGCGTGTTTTTGACGTGTTTATTTTTCCGGATGTATTGTTTGATTTTTTTGGCAAACTCCACATTGGTGGAATGTCCGGGCCGGCTGGCGATTACATGACCTTTTATCGGATAACCAATCAGGGCCAGGTCGCCAATTACATCCAATAGCTTGTGACGGGCAGGCTCATTGGGAAAGCGGAGTTCGAGATTGTTGAGATAACCGCCGCTTTTAATCTCCATGTTTTCGCGGCCAAAAGCCTTGGCGAGGCGGTTCATTTCCTCTTTTGTCACCTTTTTATCTACAATCACAATGGCGTTATTGATATCACCGCCTTTGATCAGATTATTGTCCAGCAACATCTCCAGTTCGTGCAAAAAACAAAAAGTGCGACAGGGAGCGATCTCGGTTTTAAAATCCTGCAGGGATTTTAGTCCGGCGTGCTGGGTTCCCAGTACCGGACTGTTGAAATCAATGAGGGTAGTAACTTTATATTCCAAGGCAGGCATAGCCGTCATCTCCACCCTTTTCTTTTCATCGTAATAGGTAATGTTATTGTCTATGCTGTACCAGGATTTGGCGGCATCCTGTTCCTGGAGCCCAACCTCTTCTATAATTTCCACAAAAGGTTCAGAACTGCCGTCAATGATGGGGATTTCGGGGCCATTCAGCTCAATCAGGCAATTATCCACCCCCATACCCACCAGGGCAGCCAGAATATGCTCTACTGTGCTGATTTTGGCTCCGTTATCTTCCAAGGTGGTTCCCCGGGAAGTATCGGTTACCAGGTCACAGTCGGCCTTGATTATGGGCATACCACCCAGATCTATACGCTGAAATTGGAAACCGAATCCGGGGTTTGCCGGGCGGAGGGTCATATCCACATTTATCCCGGTATGAAGCCCGGTTCCGGAAATACTTATTTCCTGATTTAACGTATGTTGTTTATCCGGATTGAATTTTGCGTCCATCAAATTGATTATAACGCACAAAGATACAGTTTGGATGCCATTCCGTACAGCCGTCCGGAGGAGGAGTATTAACAAAAAATTACAGTCGGATCAGTCTTAACCGGAAATGAATTAATTTTATTTGTATCAAATAGAAATATGGAAGGAAAAAAGCCTAGAATCTTGTTGTGCGAAGATGATCCCAATCTCGGAATGGTGCTGAAGAATTATCTGGAGTTGAATGATTATGAGGTAACGCTGGAGCGGGACGGGAGGCTCGGACTTGCCGCTTTTCAAAGGGAACACACCGATCTGTGTCTGCTGGATGTGATGATGCCCCATATGGACGGATTTACCCTTGCCGAAGAAATCCGTGATGTAAATCCTGATGTGCCGCTGTTCTTTCTGAGTGCCAAGACCATGAAAGAAGATATTATTCAGGGATACAAGCTCGGCGCTGATGATTATATCACCAAGCCATTCGACAGTGAAGTGCTTTTACTGAAGATTAAAGCGATCTTAAAAAGAAATGACGATTTCAATAAAGAAGCAGACAATAAAGAATTTGATCTGGGCTCCTATCATTTTAACCCCAAGCTGCGGGAGCTGAATCATAACGGTCAGACGCATACGCTTTCTCCCAAAGAAAACGAATTGTTGAAAATGCTCGCCGAGCATTTGAATGATTTATTACCCAGGGAAGCTGCGCTGAAAAAAATCTGGGGAAGCGATACTTATTTTAATGGGAGAAGTATGGATGTATATATTGCCAAGCTCAGAAAATATTTGAGGGACGACAGCAATATAGAAATTGTAAATATCCATGGGAATGGGTTCAGGCTGGTTGTTCCGGTAAAAGCTTAGTGGAAATCACCTTCCCCGAAAATACCATTTTTCATTTTCCTCCAGGTTCATCAGCCCGGTAAGTTTTTCTGCCGTGCGGGTATATAATTCCCTGACGTAAGCCGGCATCCGGTATTTCACCACTAAATTCCTGTAACGGTTATACTGATAACCTAGGTGATGAAAAATAATTTTCAGGAATATCCCATCACATACCAGGCCGTAACCGGCGAATGTAAAATCCAGGATTTTAGTAATAACCCCTATGCATATTTTGGAAATCCCGTTCATGCCTTAACAGGTAAAAATTCGTGCCAAAAAAGGCAGGATCTTTAATAATATACTTAATCTATTGATTATCAATAATGTTAGGCTACCCAATTTTGTTAAACCCAATAAAAATAAAGCTGCTTAGGAGGATTTACCTGCAACCGTTTACGCTCTTTTGCAGAAGGGTATCAAACCAGATCCCTCCCCCTTTTATTCAAGCCCGCTGAAGATGCCTTTTCTTAAACTGAGACGGATTCTCGCCCGTGAGTTTCTTAAAAAGCTTATTGAAATGAGAAGCGCTTTCATATCCAACCGCATAACCCGTTTCGGAAACACGTTTATCCTGAAGCAATAATGTTTTAGCCTGACTGATCCGGTATTGATTTACAAAATCCGTAAACGTCATTTTGGTCTGCTTTTTAAAGTAGCGGCAAAACGCTGCTGTACTCAGATGCACCCTGGATGCAACTTCATTAACGTCCGGATGCTGATCAAAATGAGCTTGTATATATTCATAAACAGAAGACATCCTGATCTTATCATTGAGGAATATTTTTACACTGGTATCTATTTCGTTTAAGATGGTTGCTTCTTTGGAATCAGCAAGCGTCTGAAATATTTGCATCAGTAAAATCAACTGTTCAAAATGAGGAAGACCCTGCATTTTCTTCAATTGTTCTGAAACCAGCACTTTCGTTTTACCTGAAAAAGCAATTCCATAAGCCGCCCTATTAAATAGGTTGTTGATGCCCGTTAGTTCGGGTGTATGGTCAAAAGCATCCCCTAAAAAGTCCTGCTTTAATTGCACCACGATTTGTTTGTATTCCGTTTTAAGCCCGTAATCAAAATTTAAATGGGGAATATTCGGGCCGATCAGCACCAGATCGCTGTCCGTATATCCGGTTACATGCTGCCCCACATGACGTATTCCTGCCCGCGCTTTCACGAATACCAATTCATATTCCGGATGATAATGCCAGTAAAAATAATTTTTCAGGCTGGGCGTGAACAATCTGAAGGATTGTCCCTCCCCTGGCAGAA
>JAYVXJ010000884.1:0-3094 GCA_043785285.1 Chitinophagaceae bacterium | reverse complement strand
GCTGATCTTCGGGCTTTTGTAGCCCAAGGAATATGGTGAGCTCTTTGGTTTTATTATTAAAGCACCACTCACCGAGCAAATCAAGCGTATTGATATGGTTTTGAAAAAAATAACCATAATTTTCCGTTCCCTTATAAGTTGAAGCCGATAAATAATTAATTGTTTTTCCATGCTGGTTCGTCACTATATTCCGATCAATAATATAATCATTTTTGTGTATAATAACTTCAGCACCTGTCCAATCGGTATTCAAATTCAGATTGGTATCAGTTATCTGCGTATTTGAATTATATTTCTGGTAAATTAGATATCCGAAGTCAGGTGCATTACCGTTTGGGTATCTTCCTTTAGATTGAATCCTGCCACTCAATAACAGTATTTGAAGATCATTGGCTGAAGTCAACATGGTTTTCCATTGACCTGCCTTAATTTCAATCCAATTATTTATTTCATGTAATCCGGAAAACATGGGCTTTTGCCCGGTTCCATAACTACCTATATAAATTACTTCTTCACTATGTACGTTGATTATATTAATATGTCCCAAATATATTTCACCACGGTTAAATAATATAGAATCACCCGGCTTAATATTTGGGAAGAAAGAATTTAATTTATTCAAAGTTTTCCATGGTGTTAACGGCTTGCAGGCTTCAAATCTTGAACGCCGGTCATCACCTTTTAAGGTAGAAAAATAATATGTGGTTGCGTAGGATTCGCAGGTAAGAAAAATGAATAAATTGAATATTGAAAATATTCTACGAAGCATATATTATAAAGTCTAAATAATCTTTATCCCATCCCTTTTTATAATTCTTGCCGGAACACCAGAAACCACGCAATTATCGGGTACGTCTTTGACAACCACAGAATTGGGAGCAACAATCACATTATTTCCAATTTTTATATTACCAAACGCTTTTGATCCGGGTCCGAAGTAAACATTATCTCCGATAATAGGTACATTTTCAGGAATTTTATTTTGCCCAATAATCACCCCTGAATATAATGTGCAATTTTTACCGATTCTTGCACCCGCATTGATCGTAATTGGACCAAGATGGTAAATTACCAAGCCTGGTCCAACAACATTAACAGGAATATTGATATGTGTTTTAAAGCTTCTTTTTCTGAATCTGTACAATACAAATAAATAAGTGATTTTTTGTATAGGATTTCTTTTAATATTAGTTAGATATTCCATTTTCCGCAAGCTCAATAAATAATCTTCTACTAAAATTTTTTCCCAGTATAATTTACGCTTTATAAAATTCACAATCCAGTTTGATCGTTTTCTGTTTAGCGCTAACCTATCAGCTATTATATATTTTCTTAAATCAGATTTGGTTGTAATCATATTATTTAACTAAACTGAAACTGCCTCCCATGTTCAAAGTGAGAATGTAAATCAGAGCTTATTAATCCTGAGTTATTATTTCTTTTGCAGGGACACCACCATATGTTTTATTGGATGGGACATCTTTTGAAACAACTGACCCTGCAGCGATTATGGCACCTTCTCCTATAATAACACCTGGCAGTATTACACTATTCATTCCTATAAATGCTCCTTTCTTTATAATCACATTACCTATGATTTCTTTATTGTCTCGAAATCTCCTGGAAAAATCATGACCCATAACGATGCATTTAGATGTAATAGTAACTTGATCTTCAATTGTAATTAATTCCGGCCTGCGGTTATCGATAATAACCATATATCCTATTTCCACATTTTTTCCAATGTGTACTCCTTTTAATTTATGGAAGTACGTCCGTAATTTTTTCCAGGGGAGAAACCAGGCAGGATACTGCATCAGATTCCTGAAAAGCCTTTTTATACTGGAAACCTTCATTCCTTTATTTATCTGAACGATTTGTTTCATGATAAGTTTTATACCTAATTCAATTATCAGTTTGCAATATACTTCTGGTAAATTTTATCATACTGCTCAGCAATAGCAACCCATTGGTACTCTAAAAATAACTTATCAAAAGCAGTACGCGACTTCTCAATCATAATTTCTTTGTTTTCAAGCGCCCATGCAATCTTATCCCTAAGGTCGTTACTATTACCACTTAAGAAAAACAATACTTCCTTGTCAGTAAAAATATCCGTATTTGCTTCAATATCAGAGCATATGATGGGGATTTGAAGTGCAGCTGCTTCTAGCAACATCATGGACATACCCTCATATAAGGAAGGAAATATGAACAAACTGGAGCTTTTTATATATTTAATAAGTTCATCTTTTGACTTAATGATGCCTTTAAAATCCACAGATAAGCCAATAGACTTATGTAATAACTCCTCCTTATAAGAAGCAATCTGGTCCATATCTCCAAGCACAATCAAATTAATATTTGATCCCCGTCCGGCTAGTGCATCCAAAAGCAAATGCAGACCTTTACTGGGAATAATTCTCCCAGCTGAAAACAGCAAGGAATATTTTCTTGCTATCTCTTTCTGATCCGCTAAAAGATGAACTCCATTTGGGATATATGTGAGCTTTTCACAAAGGCATCTTAATGAATAATGAGAATATAAAGCTTTTGAAACAAGGGTGATATGGTCAGAAAGCCTGCATTGCAGCCATTCATTGAATTTAAAATATGGGTGAAATATTTTATTCCATTTGGCATGAAGGTAAGTTAAACCATGGCTGGTGGAAATGACTTTATATTTAAGCCTTATTATAAGTAAAATGAAAGCTCCATCAATATGATGGAGATGAACGAGATCATACCGTCCTTTAAAGACCGCATGAAATGCTGAAGCAATATAATAGTAAAAGATATTCAGTGTTTTAATAGGAAATTCTTTAAACACTATTTGTGTTGCGCCATTAATGATCCCGTTATGTAAGCTATGTGAGCGGGTCGCGTATACAGTAAAATCATATTTTTCGGATAGTTCATTAATTATATTTTCTCCAACAGCCGCTGCTCCCCCGAAAGCAGGCAAACCTTTCAACCCAATTACAGCAATTCTTTTTTTTATTACCGAATGAATATTTTCTTTTGAGTATAATTTAAGGTATTCATGCAGAACAGCCTGCCATGAAAATGAGCGAACGGCATACTCTCTTACTGA
>JAYVXJ010000883.1:0-3100 GCA_043785285.1 Chitinophagaceae bacterium | reverse complement strand
GGCCTTTTCTTTGGTAAAAAGTCGGATCTCCGGTTGAAGTTCAAATTCATTTCCGTGTTGACGGATAGAACGTCCGGCATCGAAATCAATCCAAAGATTAAACAGATCAGGTGAGCTGAAGTTGATCCCGAAGTCTTCCGTCTTTACCACAATGAAACGATCATCATTTTTCAGGGTCAATGCAGAAGTTATTCCGTTTTTCACCACACTGTTATTGCTACCCAGGGTGATCCGTAATTTTTTAAAGGCCAGGCTTGAAAGAAAGTTGCCTGATGCAAAAAGGGTATCCAGGCCATTACGGAATTGAAGAATATCATACACGCCGGGATGAATTTGAAGCGACATCCATCCGCCGGAGCTACCGCCATGATGGTCATTATCATCCGCTTCGGATTCATGCTCCTGTTCCTGTTGGATGTCGGAACTGTCTTCTACTTTTACTTCCACTTTTTGAATGTCAATGAACACCTGATCAAAAATGAGCGATGGATCATCTGTCAGGAAAATACTAATTCCTGTTTGTCCCGGCGTCTGCGAATTGCCATATTGATGAGAAAGATCTTTCTGACAGGAAAAAGCAAATGTGGTCAGCAATAAGATCAATGCACTTGTTTTCAAACAAGGATTAAAACGTGTTTTCATAAATGTTGTTTTTGTGATAATGAATAGTTTGTATAACGGTCAGGAGTTCTTCCCCATGCCCCGTATTTATGAGTCAAACCAGGGGAACAGGATGTAACCTGATTAATTAAAAAAAATAAACCCTTGCAGAACAAGGGTTTAACGGTCATTTTTTTATATCTGGTACAGTTCAGTCCTTTGAACGCAACCAATCGAGTTTTCGTAATGACCAGGTACTTACTTTGTCATGATCTGGATGGTTCTTGTCGGTATGAATTTTTTTAAACAAGGGAAGGGCATCGTTTACATCTCCATGCAACAGATAGCTGAGGGCCAGGTAATATTCGCCGTCATCTCCAAAGCGATGGCTTCCGGATTGTTGGTTATGCGCTAATAAAGATTGGAAACAATGTATAGCCGCTTCTGCACTATCAGATTTTAAATAGGCATTACCTGCCAGGAAATAATCTTCCGCTCCTGGTTGAGACAGGCTTTTGAAAATTTTTATAGTCTCGCTGAACCGGTTTTCGCGGTAGGTTTTTGCCAGGTTGGAGGAATCGGAAGAGCCGCGGTTTTCCGAAACCAGATAAGGTTCATAAAGATTCTTGTAGAGACTATGTGGAGTAAGGTTTATATATTGATAAATGCTGATGATGCCTAATACTAAAACTGCTGCAGCAGCAATGCGCAGACTGTTTCTGGTAATGGTGCGGAGCAGGCCCTGTGGTGTGGCTGTATGGCTGATCATCTGCGAATGAATGGCGGCCACTTTCTGTTTTAGTCCGTACCGGTTCACAGCATCTCTTGCATTTTGCAGGTTACAGAGTTCGGTACGCAATGCGGCATCTGTGGTAAGCTGTTCTTCAAAAGCAGCCCGTTCTTGCGGGCTCATTGAAGCATCCAGGTAATCCATCAATCGTTTTATATCGGCGTCATTGTCATTCATAGTATAAAATTGATTTCAGGTTTTGGGCAAGCTGCGGTTCATCGTTGACCCATTGCTCCAGTTGTTTAAGACATTTATATTTTTTGTTGCGGACCACCTGTTCGTTTTCATAATTAAGGGCCTCCAGTATTTCCTTTACCGGTCTGTTTTCAAAATAAAACGCCAGCAATATTTTTTTGCAGGTTTCCCCCAGTTTTTCAATCGTTTTCATCAGCAGGTTCATGGATTCCCGGTTCGATATGATATTGGCGGCATCTATATCAACAGTTTCTCTGGACTTCCCGAATTTCTCATCCCGTATTCTGGTGCTCCCCCTCTTTTTTAGTTCATTCAGCCAGGCATGACGGGCAAGCGAATACAGGAAGGTCCGGATACTACTTTCTCCCCTGAATTTATTTTTCTGAACGATGTCGATAAAAGTAATCACTACTTCCTGAAAAATATCTTCCGCATCTTCCGGCTGACCACTGTTTTTTAGTATATAGCTTCGTGTCATTGCGTAATAATTACGGTACATACTCCGGATCGCTTTATCCAGACCATTTTGCGTTCTCATCGCGGCCAGCAGTTCCGCATCCGGATAATTCGGGTTCTGGTCCATTTGGGTTACTATTATTGGTAAAAGTTGTGCTGTGAATTGTAATCAAAGTATACTATTTTATGTTAAAAATGATGATATAAGCCATTTAAGGCTTAAAAGCGGAATGCTTCATTCAATCTATTATAATAAAGTAAGTCTCGGGATAGGGAAAGAATGTGTATATACCCAGGGCGTGTCATAGGGAAATATAAATAACAAAGATTCGGTATGACGGTAAGAATAGTAGATGCTGATCAGGCGGCAGAGTAAACTTATTATGTCTGCGTGGCTTTTCCTAACCAGTTGATTGTTTTTAAGTAAATTGAGGTCGAAGAATAAAAAATAGACTATATGAAAAGAATATCAGGATATAGACTGCAGAACTTTCCCCGGGGCATTTTAGTAGTGGTCATTTTGTTTTTATTTTTAGTTCCCGGTACCAAAGCAAATTATATTTCCTGCAGGAACCAGGATACAGCTTCTATTGAAGGACGATGGGATCTTACGGTGAATGATTCAGGAAAGGAATTTCCTTCCTGGTTAGAGGTTCGGCATTCGGGATTGAGTACGCTTGTCGGTCGGTTTGTGGGTGCGGGAGGAAGTGCACGCCCCATCTCAAAAGTTAACTTCAGTGAAGGAAAGATGAGCTTTTCTATTCCTCCACAATGGGAGAAAGAAAATAAGAATCTTTTTGTTGAAGGCAACCTTATGGGTGATCGCTTAACAGGTACAATGATTGCCCCTGATGGAAAGAAATATACATGGACTGGCCTTCGGGCTCCATCTCTCCGGCGGGAAGCAGAGCCTGTTTGGGGCAATCCGGTCTCTCTTTTTAATGGCAAGGACCTGAAAGGCTGGCACGCATTGGGTGAAAACCAATGGAAGGCAGAATCCGGAATTCTCCGGAGTCCTGAATCAGGTTCCAACATTGCGACTGATGAAACCTTTACAGA
>JAYVXJ010000882.1:0-3100 GCA_043785285.1 Chitinophagaceae bacterium | reverse complement strand
GATAAGGAAAGCAATGAGGCTTCCTGCTGCGGGTCTGGTTGCTGCACTACGGAGGTATACAATATCATGAGCGATGATTACACCAATCTGAAAGGATATAATCCGGATGCAGATCTGGGACTGGGTTGTGGCCTTCCTACCCGGTTTGCACAAATAAAAAAGGGCGATACCGTTATCGATCTTGGATCTGGGGCTGGAAACGATGCATTTATAGCGAGATCAGAAACAGGAGAAACTGGTAAAGTGATCGGTATCGATTTCACAGATGCCATGATAGATAAAGCGAGATCAAACGCGGAAAAGTTGAGATTTCATAATGTGGAATTCAGAAAGGGCGATATTGAAAAAATGCCGGTTACTGCAAACACCGCGGATGTCATCGTGAGCAATTGTGTATTAAATCTGGTTCCTAATAAAGACGGGGTTTTTAAAGAAATCAATCGGGTTTTAAAACCTGGGGGACATTTTAGTATTTCTGATATTGTTCTGGTAGGAACCCTGCCAACGAAAATCCGGGAAGCCGCTGAAATGTATGCTGGATGTGTGGCAGGTGCCATTCAGAAACAGGCATATATGGAATTGATTGACATTAATGGGTTTAAAAATGTTGTAGTTCAGAAAGAAAAACCAATTATCGTTCCGGATGATATTTTGAGCAATTATTTATCCACTGATGAAATAGGACAATTTAAAAGTTCAGGCACCGGGATTTACAGTGTAACTGTTTTTGCAGAAAAGGCGAAAGAAGCCTGCTGCGCACCCGGATGTTGCCAGTAATTTATTATCGGAACTAAGAACAAACAAAGATGAGCGCTATTGATTGTAATCCAACACAACGGAAAAAACTAAGTTTCCTGGATCGTTTTCTGACATTATGGATATTCATCGCCATGGCCATTGGCGTAGGGGTCGGCAACTTTATTCCAGGAACATTGGACTTTATTAATTCTTTTCAATCCGGAACGACCAATATTCCAATTGCTATCGGATTAATCCTGATGATGTATCCGCCGCTGGCTAAAGTGAAATATGAACAATTGGGGCAGGTATTTAAGAATACCAAAATTCTAAGCTTGTCTTTAGTTATAAACTGGGTTATTGGCCCGGTTTTGATGTTTATTCTTTCAATTGTTTTTTTAAGAGATAAACCGGAATATATGGTCGGACTGATCATGATCGGTATTGCCCGCTGTATTGCCATGGTTATCGTCTGGAATGAACTGGCAGATGGAAACAGGGAATACGCTGCGGGACTGGTCGCATTGAACAGTATTTTTCAAGTTGTATTTTATAGTTTTTTCGCCTGGCTATTTATTACCAAGCTACCTCCTTATTTCGGCCTGAAAAGTCTGGCGATCAACATTAGTATAGGTCAGATTGCTAAAAGTGTCTTTATTTATCTGGGTATTCCTTTCCTGGCAGGTTTTTTAAGTCGCTATGTTCTACTAAAACTTAAAGGAAAAGAATGGTACGAGAAAAAATTCATTCCTTTTGTAAGCCCCATCACTCTGGTCGCTTTACTTTTTACCATCATTTCCATGTTCAGCCTGAAAGGAAAACTGATCGTAACAATCCCTTTTGATGTAATACGAATTGCGATTCCGCTCGTGATCTATTTTGCCCTCATGTTCTTTATCACATTCTTTATTGGGAAATCGTTGGGAGCCGATTATTCGCAAAATGCTGCATTATCCTTCACCGCAGCAGGTAATAACTTCGAATTGGCCATAGCGGTCGCCATAGGCGTTTTCGGCATCAATTCAGGAGAGGCTTTTGCAGGTGTGATAGGTCCTCTGGTTGAAGTTCCGGCTTTGATAGGGCTTGTTAATGTGGCATTCTGGCTAAAGAGGAAATACTATGACAAGCAAGAAGATATATTATTAAATCACGAGAATTCCAGGAGTAAAACAAAAGCCGTTTTTTAATTGTAATGACGTTTGCTGATGATACCTTTTTCTTGAAATTCGTCAAGGGCATGGATACATGTATTTAACGATGTCTCTTTTATGCGCAGGCAGAGTGAATGCAGGGAAAGTCAATAATTACTTATAATTAGCAATGCTAATAAGTTTGTTTATATCCCGAACAAATATTTTTCTTCCCTTAGTTTCCAAAATACCATCTTTTTTAAATTCTGAAAGAACTCTTACTACATTTTCTCTTGCAGTCCCAACAAGACCAGCCAAATCATCACGGCTCATATTTATTTCTACTTCCATTCCTGGCTGAAAATTGACTTTGTATTTCTCCCTGATTACAATGAGATGAAGAGCTAGTCTTTCCCTAACTGATTTTTGTGAAAACAATGTCAGACTATTAGCCAAAACTGCAAATTCATGACTTAACGTTTTCAAAAGTCTGTGATTTAAAATAGAAGATTGTTCCAGCGCCTTTAAAAAATCTTCTTTGGGAATAAAGGCAATATTACTTACTTCCAGGGTGGAAGCGGAATCAGGATAGGAATCTTCGGAAAGTATCGCATGATAGCCAATCAATTCACCTTTATTGGCGACATAAATAATTTGTTCCTTTCCCTGTTCGTCAACTCTATATTTTTTTACTTTTCCATAATTAATAAAAAAGATTCCTGAGGGGTAAGACCCCTCTTTAAAAACTACTTCCCCTTTTTTGTAGGGATGTTCAATTTTGTTACGTGTAAGTAATTCGAAATCAATCGGCGGCAAATCAGCAAGAATAGATTCGCTTTTAAAATCCCATTTATGTATTGGGAAAATTCCCTTAATACTCATGATATATAAAGATACAGGTTTCAAAACTGATAAAAGTCACCTTTTAAAGTGATAAGGTTTACAGCGGCCTGAAAGATGGGGTAGTTTTGGCTTTTATTATTTATCCTAAATAGAAGCGATTTATTGAAATGCCTGTGGATAATAAATTGACTTGGGGGCTAATAAAAGGCAAATGAACGGATATGCAAAAAAAATAACGAATCAGATCTAAGATAAAATTATAGGATTAAATTTCTTCAAACGACAAGCATTTTCTGTACAACTAAATTTCAAGTAGTTAATAACGAGGTTCTTGCAAATAATTTTTTGAGCTCGTCATCATTAAGTTGAAGAGCACCTATACGTTTTTC
>JAYVXJ010000881.1:0-3102 GCA_043785285.1 Chitinophagaceae bacterium | reverse complement strand
GCTCCTGTTCGGTAATGAGTTTTTCAAGGTCTTCCCGGGTAAGATCAGACAATTTAAAAGACATGAATTACCGTTTTCTCAAAGATCGAAAAAAGATCGTAAAATATCATTTCAGACAAAATCGGATAGCCCATATCATTACAAAGCAATGGTTAACATACGGTGGAATATTCTCTTTCAAATTTAAAAAAGAACCATTTATTCGAAAAACCGTCATTTCATTCTAAAAAAAGGGTCTTTTAACTGTAAAATCTTTTTGAAAATTCCGTATGCCTTGTTCAGCAGGATAGGCCAAACACGAGGATTCTGTGGGGAATCCCTGTTTTGGGGATAATCTCTTTGAGCCGGATGGCATTTTTACCTATAAATTATGCCGGAAGGTTTTACATTTGTATTATGGCAGTCTTGAAAAATGTGCAGTTTTCGAAGTTGATTAAGGCCGAAGGCCGCTTGCGGGAATTCAATTTCAGAAAAAGTAACGGGATAGGTGGATCGGTTTACCACGTGGACGTAAGCGACGACCGGGGTAACCGGTATTATCTAACCCTGCTTCCGCAAGAAGAAGTATGGACCGTTCAGGAAAAAAATCTACCTCCCTGGATTCAGGAAGCGGTTCCCCAGTTTAACCCTGCCATTCAGGAGCAGGAAGCATAAGTAGCACCTCCAATCGATGATTTGAATGGCTACCCGTCTGTCTTATTTCTTTTCCATTACAACTGCCGTTCCGTAAGCCAGCACTTCAGTAACCCCATTCATCACTTCGTTTGCATCATAACGCATATTGATAACGGCATTCGCACCGCGTTCATAAGCATGCTGCATCATATGCTGAAATGCTTCTTCTCGTGTTTTCTCACACAAATTAACGTAAATGGAAATGCGTCCACCAAAAAGGGTTTGGAATCCGCCGGCCATATTTCCCAATATACTGCGGGAACGCACGGTAATACCTCGGACTACACCCATACTTCTCACGATCTGGTATCCATCCAGTTCGAAGCTGGTCGTTATCATGGTAGGGTCAATCATTGTTCCTATTTAGTTGTTAGAAAATCATTTCAAATTACTTAGGGTTGATAAAGGAAAGTCGTTTCCTTATCCCCGATCATCAGATCAAAATCGCCGCCTTCCGTTACGGTTTTCAATTGGGCATTTACAAAAGCAAGATCATTTTTATCAATTGTAAAGCTCACTGTTTTAGATTCACCGGCTTTTAGAAATATTTTCTGAAACGCGCGGAGACGCTTCGTACTGGGGGTTATGCTGGCATACTGCTCATGGGAATATAGCTCGATGGTATGTTTGCCATCACGACTTCCCGCATTTTTAACGGTTATGCTTACCTGAAGTTTTCCGGAACCGTTCAATGTTTTTGTACTTAAATTAATATCACTGTATTCAAATTGGGTATAGCTCATTCCCCATCCAAAGGGGAATAAAGGATCATACCCATCCAAGGTCATATTCGCATTGAAAATCTCCCGCACGTCTTCCGTATGCTTGCGGTCGTACAGTACTATTTCTCCCATGCTTTTCGGATAAGAGTAGGGTAGTAGTCCATCCGGATTGTAATCGCCTGTTAAAACATCAGCAATTGCCTCTGCAGATTTTTTCCCCGACCAGTATGCGATCAATATCCCCTGCATGGCTGGTTCGATGGAGGTAATCAACCGGGGCCTGCCTTCGGACAGCACCAGGATAACCGGCTTGCCTGTATTTGCAGCAGCTCTGGCCAGTGCCAGCTGTTCTTCCGGAAGCACCAGATCGCGGATATTACCCGGACTTTCCGCATACGCATTTTCTCCCAAACACAATACAATGGCGTCTACGGAAGCTGCTGCTTCTTTGAGTTTCAGCGTATCAAAATTATCCGGGCTATCAAATCCTTTACTTCCAAGCACAACGACCTGTCCGGGGTTAAACTTTTCCTGTAAGGTTTCCGCAATGGTCTTACTATCCTTCGGATACCATCTTTCATCTTTTCCCTGCCAGGTATATGACCAGCATCCATTGAGGGCTGCGATGCTTTGCGCAACCGGACCGGCAACCAGTATTTTTTTGTCTTTTGAAAGTGGTAATATATTATTTTTATTTTTAAGCAGGGTTATGGCTTCGTGGGCCGCATCCAGTGCCAGAGACTGATAGGCTGCCTTTCCGAAATTGGCTTCGGTGCCTTTTTCCGGGTAAGGATTATCAAATAAACCTACTGCAAACTTGAGCGTAAGGATTCTGTGGACCGCATTATCAATACGGCTCATCGGAACTTCCTTTTTCTCCACCGCTTCTTTCAGCAGATCGAAAAAAGAAAAATCATTGGGCACCATACTCATGTCAATACCGGCATTCACAGCCAGCACCACAGCCTGCCGCGGAGTGGATGCGACCAGATGACGGGTATGCAGCCGGATAATATCTTCCCAGTCACTCACGATAACTCCCTGAAAACCTAATTCTTTCCGGAGTATATCAGTTAACAGGTAATGACTGGCGTGAACGGGCGTGCCATTGATTTCACCGGAATTGATCATGATGGTGGAGGCGCCTGCTTTTATCGCTTCCCGAAACTGAGGCAGGTAATATTCACGCATTTCGATTTCGGGTATATAGGCCGGGGCTCTGTCCTTACCAGTTCTCGCAGCAGAATATCCCAGATAATGTTTCATGCAGGAAGCGACAGCAGTTGGATTACTTATACCATCCCCTTCATAAGCCCGAATGGCGGCGGAACCCAGGGTTTTGCCGACGAACACATCCTCACCATACGTTTCAGGAAATCTTGACCAGAGCGGCTGACGGCCACAATCCAGTACCGGCGCAAAGTTCCAGCGAACACCAGAAGCCCGGAGTTCTTTAGCGGCCACCTTTGCCGCCTGCGCCACCAGCTCCGGATTACGTGTTGCGGCCATGCCGATACTTTGTGGAAATAGTGTTGCGTCGAGCGTATAAGTTTGACCGTGAATTCCATCCAATCCATAAAGCACCGGAATTTTCAACCGGCTTTTTTTTGCTTCATCCTGTATGGTCGTCTGCATCTGACGCCAGGCTTGTACAGAAAAAGCATGTGCTGTAGTGTTGAGAATAGAACCTACCTTATAATCGAGA
>JAYVXJ010000880.1:0-3115 GCA_043785285.1 Chitinophagaceae bacterium | reverse complement strand
GTCCAGGTCGCCTTCACTTTTTACCGGAACCAGTTCGGCAATCAACCCCTGTTTTTTTAATAAATGCTGAACCCGGGTGGCCTGCCATAAAGCGAGCTGACTATCCCTTGTTCCGATCCTGAATGTTTTTGACATGGTTGACTGGTTTATCCCCCTGCGATAAACTCGTTGATTGCCTGTATATATTGGCAACCGCGTTGATTTTCGCGGCGCATTTTTGAAGCCATGCCATTCAATACGCGCTGTATTTTCTGATCTGTTGCAATGGATGGAATCCGCGCGGTGGTTGATTGTTCAAACAAAGGAGAACTGTAAATTTCCTGAAGTTTTATTTTTACTTCTCTTAAAACCGGAACATGTTTACGCATTTCATGCCAGTCCAGTAGCTCCCGCATATGACCGGCTATGATGGCTTGTGCTTTGGGCACCTCGCCTGCGCGACGTTGAAGGGTTTCGTCTTTCATCCGGGAAAGACTATCCACATCAATCAGCGTGATGTAGGAAAGAGCAGTAATATCTTTATCCACATTGCAGGGAATAGATAGATCAATGATCAGTTTATTTTCTTGGTAAAGTGCCAGCTGATCCGCATGGATAACCGGTTCTGCAGCATTGGTGGCCACCAGAATAATATCTGCTTTACTGATCTCTTCCCGGAGTTGATCCATGGACGCATATCGCAAATGGAGTAAGGAGGCGAGATTTTCCGCTTTTTCGTTGGTCCGGTTGATCAGGGTGATATTGGTGGTTCCCAGATAGTCCACCATATTTTTACAGGCATTGCTGCCTATTTTTCCAGTACCCAGTAAAAGAATCTGTTTGTCTTTGATCTCCGTTATGTTTTCCCGGATATAATGCACTGCGGCAAAAGCTACGGAAACCGTCCCATCACTCAGGGCTGTTTGATTTTTAATGTCTTTTGAAGATTGTAATACCTGATTCAGCGTTCTCTCCAGGAAAATATGGATGAACTTTCTTTCCCTGGCAAATTTCATAGCCTGACGGATCTGACCTACGATTTCATAGTCGCCCAGAATTTGAGAATCTAAACCGGCTGCCACATCAAAAAGATGTTGGATGGCTTTTAAACCTCTTTTGCAATAAGCCAGCTCGTTGAATACGTCTTCTGATCCTTCTGTTTGGGAGCAAAGCAGACTAACCAGCTGTTGTGGATTTTCTGCGAGTCCGTAAATTTCCGAGCGGTTGCAGGTAGAGAGAACAAATAGATCCAGGACCCCGTATTGTGATGCGTTTTGAAGAATTTGTTCATACTGACCGGAACCAATAGCAAAAGAACCGCGAATCTGGGTATCGGTTTTTTTGTAGTTTATTCCTACCACAAAAAATTTAGAAAGATCGGCTACTTGATTCCTGCTCATCCGGGGTTATAATAGATTCACAAAACTACCTGGTGCTTTTCTTAACTCAGCATTTTAGTGTCATAATACTGTCATTTGTAAAACTGAAAGATATCAGGTGCAAAACTGACTTTGGTCATAATCTGTAAAGGGATTGAGTATCTGTTGCAATCTGTAATTACATTTGCTGATGGCAAAATCCAGACGGGGTATTATCTTAATGAACCTGGGTTCTCCGGATTCAACCGCTGTAAAGGATGTAAGAAAGTACCTGAATGAATTTCTCTTCGACGAGCGGGTTATTGACTATTCCTGGCTGTTCCGTAAAATTCTGGTACAGGGGATTATTATTCCCCGTCGCGCCCCGAAATCGGCGGAGGCCTATCGTACAATCTGGACTTCCGATGGTTCTCCCCTGGTCCATTTGACTTATCAGTTGGCGGAGAAGTTGAGGGAACTGGTGCCAGAGCCTGTTGTTGTTTCCATGCGTTATGGAAATCCGACAATGGGATCTGCCTATTTGGAGCTTTTGCAGAAAATGCCTGATCTGGAAGAAGTGGTTGCTGTGCCTTTGTATCCCCATTATGCCATGTCTTCTTATGAAACGGCTGTTGAACATGCAAAAGAGGTATATCGCCGGAAAAAATACCGGTTCAAGCTGAAATTCATTCCACCGGTTTATAATCGTCCTGAATATATTCATGCACTAACGGAACACATCCGTCCCTGGCTGGACCGGGATTTTGATCATCTGTTGTTTAGTTTTCACGGTATTCCGGAAAGACATCTGGAAAAGACAGATCCGACGCATCAGCATTGTCTGCGGTCGGCAGATTGTTGTTCGGTTGCTTCACCGGCTCATGCTACCTGCTACCGTCATCAATGTCTGACGACGATGAAACTCGTTGCTGAGGGGTTGAATTTGACGGAAGAAAAATTCAGTTTTTCATTTCAATCGAGATTAGGAAGGGAAGAATGGCTCAAACCGTACACGGATTTCCGTTTTCTGGATATGCCGAAGGAGGGTATTAAAAAGTTGCTTGTGGTTTGTCCCAGTTTCGTAAGCGACTGCCTGGAAACACTGGAGGAAATTGCGATCCGCGGTAAGGAGAGTTTCCTGCAATCCGGCGGATCCGATTTTAATATGATCCCCTGTTTAAATACAAATCCGCTTTGGGTGAAAGCCCTGGCCGGCTGGGTTCAGGAATAATTCAGCAGATGTATCTATATATAAAGGCCCTTCATATTATTTTTATTGTCACCTGGTTCAGCGGGATGTTTTATATCGTCCGCCTTTTTATTTACAATACAGAAGCTGCAGAAAAACCTGCCGGTGAGAGAAATATTCTTCAGCCACAGTTCCGCATCATGATCAGGAGATTGTGGCTGGGAATCACCTGGCCCTCCGCTATACTCACGCTTATTTTTGGTCCGTGGATCTGGTATATGATGGGAAGCACGCCTTCCTGGCTGGGGGTAAAACTGATATTTGTGGGTTTGCTATATCTCTATCATTTTTCTCTGCATGTTCTTTACCGGGAGCAGATGCGTGGCGTCTTCCGGTTTAATTCCCAAAGGCTTCGCATCTGGAATGAACTGGCCACTGTGCTTTTGTTTGCCATCGTTTTTCTGGCCAGTGTGAAGCAGGCTCTGAGCTGGATAGGAGGCGTGTTGGGCATTGTTTCTTTGGGCGTTGTTCTTATGCTCGCCATTCGTTTTTATAAAAGACTTCGTGATAGAAATCGTTGACGGCTGAC
>JAYVXJ010000879.1:0-3123 GCA_043785285.1 Chitinophagaceae bacterium | reverse complement strand
AGACTTTTATTTTCTTCATATATTTTTAACTGACGGTCTGCCCCCGTTCCGGTTTCAAATATTTTCGGTATAATACTGATCGCTTCCCGGATGCCCAGCGGATCCACCACGTCTTCAATAAAATCGAGTAATTCATAGATCAGTGCACGGGTATTCACTTCTTCCTCTTTTCCAAAATCGATGAGGTGTCCGTCAATCCCGTACCGGCTGGCCCGCCATTTATTTTCATTGATCAGTGCGCGCTGGTAGATGATGAAATTTAAATTCTGGGTGCGCAGTTTATAAATCTTGGCGCAGAGGGCCTGGAACAAAGCAGCAATACAAATAGTTTCTTCAACCGTAAGGGGGACATCACAAATCCGAAATTCGACGGTATTGAAAAAAGGATGAACGCGCAGGTCCCACCAGATTTTTTTTGCATTGTCGATGCAATTGGTCTTTACGAGCAGCTTTACGAAATTTTCGTACGCTTCAATACTTTCAAAATATTCCGGAATTCCGGTTCTTGGAAATTTGTCAAACACCTTGGTGCGGTAAGATTTGTAACCTGTGCTGCGGCCTTCCCAAAATGGCGAGTTGGTACTCAGTGCGTAGATATGCGGTAAAAAATAGCGGGTGGAATTGGCGATATGATTAGCCATTTCCCGGCTTTCCATCCCGACGTGTACATGGAGACCGAAAATCAGATTACTACGGGCAGCTTCCTGCAGTTCATTTACGATCTCATTATAACGGGCATGATCTGTGATGAGCTGACTTTCCCAATGACTGAACGGATGTGTACCGGATGCCCCAATCCAAAGCCCCATATCACCCGCAATCTGGGAAATGGTTTTCCTTAATAAAGACACGTCTTTGTAGGCCTCGTGAATATCCCCACAGATATCAGTCCCCACTTCAACAACCGCCTGGTGCATTTCCGCTTTTACTTTATCGCGGATCACTTTTTGGCCTTCCACCACTATTTTCTGTTCATGACTTTTCAGTTCCCGGGTTTTGGGATCAATCACCATGTATTCTTCTTCAATACCCAGGGTAAAATTCTGATAGTTGATGTTGACCATATGAATTGCAACAGGGGTTTGATTGGGCCTTTGATTAGCTCATAAGTGTTTTCTGAAGCGTACTTTTTTTCAGGTACTTACCCCAGGTCAGATTATCCAATCCTTCCCTGGTTTCGAGTGCCCGCTCGATGGCATAGGTAGCAGCCGTTTCCACCACCCAGTTAAAATTATCCTCACCCACACTTTCTTTTTCCGCATCCGGTGCAGGATTACAAAAGTCAATTGCATAAGGAATTCCATCCCGTACGGCAAGCTCCACCGTATTGAAATCGTAGCCGAGAAATTCATTAATCCGTAACACGATCTGTTCCATTTGCCGGAATCTTTCTTCTGATGGAGAAAAAGAGGCGGCATACCGAAGGGGATGGGGATTTCGGGGTTCGTAAGGCATGATGCGCACATGCTTTCCTCCGATGCAGTAGCAACGGTAATATTCTTCAAAAACAATTTCTTCCTGCAGCAACATAACCAGACGGCCCGTTTCGCTATGTTTCTGATAAAAATCTTCTGCACTTCCCACCCGGTATACATTTTTCCAGCCACCACCGGCAAAGGGTTTCATGTAAGCAGGGAAACCAATGTATTTAAAGATGGATTCCCAATCGAGCGGATAAGCCAGGTTGGAGAATGATCCCTCAGACGTTTCCTCTGGTAATTCCCGCGAAGGAAGGATTACGGTTTTGGGAACGGGTACTCCGATTTTTGTTGCCAGCGCATTATTAAAAAACTTTTCATCTGCACTCCACCAGAATGGGTTATTGATTACCGCAGTTCCACTGAGTGCAGCATTTTTCAGATAAGCCCGGTAAAATGGCACATCCTGTGAAATGCGGTCCACGATCACGGAATAACCACTGGGTTCACCCTGAATCACTTTATCAATGTATGCGGGTTCTGCCCCGATTCCACGCACATTCCTGCCATTCACCGCCTCGATGAACGCCATGGGAAAGCTTCTTTCTTTTCCGTACAGGATGCCGATTTTTTTCATAGCGCTGTTTAAAATATTTCAGGAAGTTAACTCATTAAAGAAAGGTAATGCGGAAACATTTCCCGCCATACCGGCCAATCATGACCTGCATCCGGCCTTACGTCCAGCCAGTGATTAATATTTTTATGATGCAGGATACCGCTTAATCGTTCATTGTCTCCCTTGCAGATATCATGTTCACTGGTGCCGAGAATGATGCCCATCTTCCAGAGATTTGGATTGTTGTCATTTACAATAAAATCCACCGGGTTATTGAAATATACCGAATCATCATAATATCCGTTCACAAACCCGCTGATGTCAAAAGCGCCACTCATGGAAAAACAGTAACTAGTCAGATGCGGATGACGGAAAGAAGTGTTTACGGCATGGTATCCGCCAAAACTGCAACCAGCCAAAGCCATCTGTTCGTAGCCGGTTTCATGCCGGGCCCAGGGAATCAGTTCTGTTTCCAGCATATGGTCGTAGCATTCATAATTATGCGCACGTATTTCCGGGGAAACCGATTTGTTATACCAGGTTTGGGCATCCAGCGTATCCGGACAATAAATTTTTACTTTACCATTCTCTATAAGCCATCCCGCTGCTTCAATCATCCCCTGATCTTTGTTCTGATAATACGCTCCCTGAGAAGTAGGAAATAAAATAACGGGTTGTCCTGCATATCCAAATACCAGCATCTCCATATTCCGGTCCAGCGAAGGTGAATGCCATTGATGATATTCTTCTTTTATATGCATGGGAAACTGGTTGGTGGGCCATCCAAATTTATTTTTAAAATGCTACAAAAACAAATCAACTCCGGATTCTTCATTATTTTTGAAACCATGCAATCCGTAAAACCGGAAACGGTGGCTAAAACATCGATAATTATCCCTTCCGTGGCGTTGGGAAGAAGTGTGCAGGTTGACTTTTACCTGCCTCCGCATGCCCGGTTTTCCGATCTTCCTGTACTGCTGATCAATGATGGACAGGACCTGTCCAAAATGAGGTTCGAACCGATGCTGGATCAATTATACCACTCGGAATCGCTTCAGCCCTTGCTTTGTATTGGCATTCATGCCGGGC
>JAYVXJ010000878.1:0-3127 GCA_043785285.1 Chitinophagaceae bacterium | reverse complement strand
TAGGTCAACATGTTACAGCATATACTTCCAATAATCCTGATAAAAAATATGAGGCACAGATCATCTTAATTAGTCGGGACATTGCTATTGATGGCAGCGTGGTAGTTCATTGCCATTTTAAGCGTAAGGACAAAGCACTTATGCCTGGCATGTTCATGAATGCGGAAATAGAAACGCATGCTTTGGATGCTGTAACTGTGCCGGAAGATGCTATAGTCATGTATGAAAAGAAGCAATATGTTTTTGTTGCAAAAGGTGATAAACAATTTGAATTAATGGAAGTGCAGACAGGCCCTACAGGGAACGGCTTCGTGGTAATTGCATCGGACAATAGCGCTTCCTTATCGCAAAAAGATATAGTTCTAAAAAACGCTTATGCCCTTTTAATGAAAATGAAAAATACCGGGGAAGAGGAATAATTAACTCAACCCCATTATAACCCTCTAAAATGACAAAGGCTAAAAAAGTCTTAGCACAATTAACGGAACCTTTCCATGCTTTGGGTAACCGGGTATTTACCAAGTTGTACCTGGCCGAAACCATCAGTCTTTTGGGAGATGCCTTTACCTGGGTAGGCCTTACCTTGTTATCTTACCAATTTGGTAAAGAGAGGTCTGGTATCATTTTAGCTACTGCACTGACCTTACAGGTAACTGCCTTTATCATTTTCTCCCCTTTTGCCGATGTGCTGGCTAATAAAATAGACCGTAAGAAAATATTATACGTAGCTCACTTCATTCGCATGGCAATTGTCGGTTGCCTTCCATTTGTTACATCGGAATGGCACAATGCGCCTAATCCTATAATCTAATTTTATTATAAAAAGCGGATTCAATAAAGTGATTTTATTGGGGCTTTAAAATACGCTCGTACAAACTATTTGGAATAAACCCTCAAGAATATTAGGCGCTGAGCCTTCCCATATACTTTTGGAGTGGCTACTCTCAAAACCCTAAAATGTTATGCCATCAAACCGGCCAATGGGCAGGTAAACGTAAGAGTGCGTTCATTTTAAAGAGATATGTTATATTAGTAGTCTCCGTTTAAATAAGGTTGATTTTCAATTGAATACAATTTGCCCTTACGGGGGTATTTGAATTGAGAAATTGGCTAATTTATTTGCTCCGTAAGGGAATTGGATATTATTACAAATAAGTTATCCTAAAAGCATATTAAAAGCTGATAGAGTAGCACTTATAAATCGAAAAAAATATTTATCCAAAACCAAGCCTAATTATATGCCGGTTGTTAGCGGGGAAGAATTTCCCGGAAATTTAGCGCCACAGAAAAGGAACGCGCTTGATTAAACCTTTCAATTCCCATCGCAAGTTTATAATCACCAAAAGGTCGATTTTACCTGAGGCATGAGTTTTGCACATATTCTACTGGACACGAAGTGATGAAGAATATTATAGGAATTTCAGCAATCTTTCGAATATCATCTTTTAAAATCTTTATCTAAATTAAAATTATTATGAAAAAGTTGTTTAGTATTTTAGTTTTAGGATCCCTCACTTTTGGAGCTCTTGCTCAGGATAGCGCAATGGATATGCATGATACAGGAATGGCGAAAATGCATCACATGAAAAAGGATTGCGTCATGATGAAGAACGGTAAGATGATGGTGATGAAACATGGAAAGGCAATGATGATGAGTAATTCTGTTAAATTGAACAATGGTACCATGGTGATGAAAGATGGCACAGTTAAGATGGTAGATGGCAACACCCAAATGCTTAAAGAAGGCCAATACGTCGATATGGACGGTAAAATGGGGATGATGAAAATGAATATGAAGAAGGATAAGATGAAGCGATAGATTTCTGCAATCTTTGACCTTATGTATCAGATCACTTTTTTAGTGATCTTTTTTATAATACGTTACACCAACATCGAACTTACCGGAATCTTTGAAAAAACAAAATAAACCTCACTGCTTTTAACTCAGATCATGTATCCAAAACCGCAAATTGCTGTACATCCTTAGGTCAATTCGGCAAGATGAGGGAAGTTCTTAACTTACCAATTTTGCAATTCCGAATGCTGCAGCTGCCGCTAACAAACCGATCAGGGTGACTTTGAAAGCCCCCTTTATTGCAGGTTGACCTGTAACTTTACTTTTGAAATAACCGAATATAAATAAACATACGGTTGTAACAACAGAAGATAATATCAGGCCGCTTTTAGGGGTTGCTGTGAAAAAATAGGCAGATAATGGCAAAAGACCTCCAATAAAATAAGCTATACCGATAGTTAAAGCCGAGTTTGCGGCCCGATTCGAATCGGGCTTTTCCAAGCCTAATTCAAATTTCATCATAAAATTGACCCATTTTGTTTTATCCTTTGCCAACTCTTTTGCTAATAGATCCTGTCCTTCATGGTTAATCCCATACTCGGCAAATATCGTTTTTACTTCTTGAAGTTCACTGTTCGGCATCTTCTCTACTTCATCATATTCTCGTCTTAATTCGCTTTGGTAATGCTCCTGTTCGGTTTTACCCGCAAGGTAGCCGCCAAGTCCCATTGCTATGCATCCTGCTACTATTTCAGCAATACCTGCAGTAATAACGATTTTGTTACTGCTTACGGCTCCGCTTAAACCAGCCGCCAATGCAAAAGGCACCGTCAGCCCATCACTCATGCCTATAACAACATCAGTGATAAAATCGGAGCTCTTTAAATGCTGTTCTTTGTGTACCATTAATTTGAAATTAATTGGTTATTGCTCTGACTTACTTTTAAAATCATGAAAAATGAATACGGTTCTTTCAGAACAAATTCATTTAGATTTTGATGCTTTTGCATCAAATAAAAATAATTTAATCAATACTAATAATCCTATTCTTCACCTGGGAATGTTTACAACATTAATGATGACGCCATTTATTTTATGATCTCTAAAATTAAAATACAGTAAAATATTCATCTGGAACGACCGAATATCATTAGTCTGGATTTCTATTCTATAATTTCATGATTATCCATTAGATTACATAAGTTGTCTATGAGAGAAACGAATCGTGATTAATACTTTGGTTGTTGGGTGTTGAAATGAATATTTTTCTTCGTGATCTTCCTCTTGTTTCGGAACGATTATCCAAACTTTCGCCTGACTTAAAAAAATTGA
>JAYVXJ010000877.1:0-3132 GCA_043785285.1 Chitinophagaceae bacterium | reverse complement strand
CTAAACCAGTGGATGACGGACTTTTAAATCACTGGAAGAATTTCACGGAAGTTGTGCGCTCCCGCAAAATGGAAGACCTGCATTGTTCCATAGAAGCTGGTGCGTTGGTAGCCACCGTAGCACAACTTGGAAATATCAGTCTGAGAAGTGGGAAAAGATTAGTCTGGGCCAATGATAAATTCACGGATGAGGAAGTGAATAAAGAATATTTAATGAAGACCTACCATAATGGGTATGCGCTTCCCACGATCTGAGAAAATAAAATACAGGTTCTGAAAATAGTTAGCTAACTGTATGATTCTTATAAGGGTATACATCTAGCTGGGGAATCATGTAGAATTAAGACCCCAGGAATTTTAGTTAACCTTTAACTGTCCTGCTTTGTTAAGCAACGGCATAATCTTTGTCTACTCTTTTAAAAATCGAGAAATTATATGACAAAGCACTATCTGTTTTTATTATCAGGTCTGATACTTACCATCAGCTCCATGGCTCAGATCTACCCGGGTTATCGCACCAGCAATTACACAGGCGTAAACGGTGTATTTTTTAATCCTGCAAATATTGCAGACAACCGGTTTAAATGGGATATAAACGTTTTTGCCATAAATGGATTTGTAGGTAATGACCAATCAGGTCTTAAGTTTAAAGATATTACACGGTCTTTCAATGCAGATTCGCTGAAATCTAAACTGCTCCGTGGAAATACAAAAATCAACAGCCTGTCTTATGCAGATGTGCTTGGGCCATCTTTTATGATCAGCCTGAGTCCGAAAACGTCCGTTGCCCTTACTACCCGCACCCGCGTATTTGCAAATGCCCGGGATTTGAATGGAGATTTGGCAACTGCCGTACTGGATGCAACGCATTCGGGTATCATTTCACCGGTTAGTTTTAATTCAAATAATTCCATTACGCATGCAACTGGCTGGACGGAATTTGGCGGATCCATTGGGCAGGTGTTTACGAATAAAGGAAATCATAATTTTTTTAAGGGCGGTATTACATTGAAATATCTGGCCGGTACAGCCGATTCCTATCTTACGATGAATAGCCTAACCGGCACAATTGGAAATACCGGAGGAAGCACCTATATCACGGGACCTACTTCTGGTACGCTTTCCCTGAATACAACAGATGCTAATTTTGGGGATTATAAATTCAACGATTTTTTTAAGTTCAACGGCAGTGGTTTCGGAGCTGATATCGGATTTGTTTATGAATGGCGGCCAGCTGCAGATTACTCCATGTATGAAACCGATCGCTTTGCTAATAAGTATAAGATTAAAATCGGTGTTGCCTTACTGGATATGGGACAGATCAAATTCAATAAGAGCAGTAACATGGCCGGCAATTATTCAGTAAATATTCCGGCTGGAAGCCAGTATAATCTGAATCAGTTCAGTGGTAAATCCATTAGTCAGTATAAATCTGTTTTGGATGCCACGCCGGCTTATTTTGTAGCCGGACAACCGCAGAGCAGTTCCTATACTGTGGATTTGCCAACAACCGTACAGGCTAATGTTGACTGGCTGGTGGCTGGTGGTTTCGGTTTGAATTTCGCGGCTCAGATCAATACCAACAAAACAAAAGATTTCAACCTGTATTATTTTAACTCTTACAGTTTTACTCCCCGGTGGGAAAACAGTTTGTTCAGTGTTGAAATTCCATTGAACTATAATGAAATGACCCAGTTTAATGCGGGTCTTGGTTTCCGGATCGGCCCTTTATTTATCGGCTCCGGCAGTGTATTATCTGCGTTGGTACATGAATCCAAACAGGCTGATTTGTATGTTGGACTTCATTTCGGAATTCCATACAAGAAAAAAATAAAACCGGATACAGATAAAGATGGCGTTTATGATGATGTGGATAAATGTCCGACCGTTGCTGGCTTGCCCAGATATCAGGGATGCCCGATTCCGGATACAGATGGCGATGGCATAAATGATGAAGAAGATTCCTGTGTGAGTGTGGCTGGTTTACCAAGATATCATGGTTGTCCGATTCCCGATACGGATAAGGATGGCGTGAATGATGAAGAAGATTCCTGTATCAATGTAGCCGGTTTGCCCCAGTTCCATGGCTGTCCGGATACAGATGGAGACGGAATCCCGGATCCTCAGGATAAATGTCCGACAGTAGCCGGTGTTGCAAAATACCAGGGCTGCCCGATTCCGGATACGGATGGAGATGGCATAAACGATGACGAAGATCTTTGTCCTAATCAGGCCGGACCAGCATCAACAAAGGGATGTCCGGTTGAACAGATCGTTGTACAAATCACGGCTGACTTTAAAAATATTCTGTTTGATTTCGGTAAGTCAACCATCAGACCTGAATCTGCAGAAATTATTGTCCATGCAGCAAAGACTATGAACGAACAAATCCCGAATTCCAATTTCTACATTGATGGGTATACGGATAATATCGGAAGCGTGGCCAGGAATAAGAAACTGTCAAAAGCAAGAGCTCAGGCTGTTGCAAATGCACTGATTGATGCTGGTATTGATAAATCCAGAGTCGTAGCCAGAGGATTTGGTAAAGACAATCCGAAATGTGATAATAAAACAGATCAAGGAAGACAATGTAATCGCAGGGTTGAAGTGGTGATCAGAAACATAGATCAGAAACAGGAAAAACCGAGTATAAAAGTTCATTAAGCGGACGATTAATATGAATGATAAAACCCTGCCAATGTATTGGCAGGGTTTTTCTTTTTATTGCTGTGATCATTGCCGTTTATCCCCCGAAAGACCCGTTAACACCGGTGTGTATAGGGTTTCTTAAAGATTTAATAGTTTGCGTTATTAAACCCTTTTGTATGCGTCAACCTAAACTACTTCTTTTCATTGTTTTTTCTATATTGACCCTGAGTTCGTTTTCGCAAACGGCATCCATCCCTAATCCGCTGCTGGAACATTCCAACCAGCCAATTGCATTTGATAAAGTAAATGCCGGCATTGTCCGGAAAGCGGTTTCCGGCATCATCCGTTTGTCTGACTTCCGGATCCGGAAAATAATTATCGCCGCCAGTTTAGGAACAGCTAAAACGCTTGAATCTTACGATGAGCTACAGTACGATTTGAACGACCTGGAAATTAAACTCGGATTGATTGCTCAAACCTTTCC
>JAYVXJ010000876.1:0-3137 GCA_043785285.1 Chitinophagaceae bacterium | reverse complement strand
TTACCACTACTCCTGAAAATTTGTGGATGCTTAGCCATTGCGAAGCGTACACCGGATAACGCTTCGGATGTTGGTCAAAAAGACACAACATCGGCTTCCGGGAATTGTAATTTATTGTGATTGAAAGGGGACACCAACGGGGGGCGAAAAAAATATTCATTAAACTGGAAACAATTTTTTACCACTACCTCTGAAAATTTGTGGATGCTTAGCCATTGCGAAGCGTACACCGGTTAACGCTTCGGATGTTGGTCAAAAAGACACAACATCGGCTTCCGGGAATTGTTATTTATTGTGATTGAAAGGGGACACCAACGGGGGCGAAAAAAAAGCAGTAGTAATTTTCGTTTTAAATTTTGGTAACATGAAAACCATCCTGTGTTGCTTGATTCAGAATTAATTTTTAACCAAAAGCTAAACTATCTTCATAGAAACCCTGTAACAGCAAGTTTTGTAAATGAGCCATGGGACTATAGATACAGTGCAACAGATTATTTTACAAAGGGAAAGTTCTGCTGGATTTAATTATTTTAGAATGAGCAATTCAATTTGAGAATTTACCAGTCAGGCCCAATGCTGTACGAAATGCTCCGGATTCTGAAGCATGAAAATTATTTATCAATTAATAGTTTGAATTTCAAGAATAATTTTTTACATTCGTTAAAGAATTGATTCTTGCTACTGTTCATCGACATGGACAGGACTTTTATAACGAGAAAAAGAAGAGCATCGTCAATTTCATCCGGCCGATGTAGTCCCCACGTAATTATTAATTTTTACCAACTTATGAATCGAAGAAATTTCGTTTTGCTGGGAGCTTCCGGTATTGCTGCAATTTCAATCCCAACTGCATGCTCTAATTTTGGAGATGTGGAGTATGATCTTTTGCTGGCTCATCCTCAGGCACTCTCGTTAATTTGGGACAATGAATTGGTAAAAGCTATCGGAAATAAGTACCGAAGCCAAGTGCCGGACGAAAAAAATGTGCGATCCCTGGTTAATCTTTTGATGGAAGATATCTCTGGTAATAAACCATTGCTTGCAGAGTCCCTTGAGCAAAAAATAAAAACTGATTTTAAAACTGGCAAAACGGTGCTGGTAAATGGCTGGGTACTTTCTGTTTCGGAGGCACGTCAATGTGCACTTTACTCACTAACTAAAACTAAATAACGATTATGCATATTGACGCCAGAAACCTTCCTGACAATTCAATCATTGATGGAGACGTATGTATTGTTGGAGCAGGAGCTGCAGGCATCAGCATTGCACTCGATTGGATGAACACACCTTATAAGGTTATTCTCCTGGAAAGCGGCGGTTTTGAATACGATGATAAGGTGCAGGATTTGTATAAGGGAAATTCTACCGGGCAAAAATATTATCCACTAAGAGCTAGTCGACTTTCTTACTTCGGTGGAACTACGGGGCATTGGGCAGGCATGTGCTCTCCGTTCGACAACATCGATTTCATAAAACGAGATTGGGTGCCTGATAGTGGGTGGCCTATTACCAGAAAAGACTTAGACCCCTTTTATGCAAGGGCGCACGAAAAAATTAAGTTGGGGCCCTATAATTACGATCTCAACTACTGGCAACAGAAAAAAAACAACCTGAATGCGTTTCCTCTCGACAGCAACGTGGTGTGGACCAAGTTATGGCAAATCAATGCAGCCCGGTTCGGATCTATGTATAAGGACACAATTACAAAATCAAAAAATATTCATCTCCACACCTATGCTACGCTTACGAACATAGTAGCCAACGAAGGCGTTTCTGAAATCCGCGAAGCGACAATCAAAAACTACACAGGTAAAACCCATAGCGTACGTGCCAGGCATTTTATCTTGGCGGGCGGGGCGATTCAAAATGCGAGAATTCTTTTAGCCTGCAACAAGCAAGCTCCAAAGGGATTGGGTAATGACAACGATATTGTTGGCCGCTATTTCATGGAGCATCTTGAAATACAATCAGCTGAATTATGGCTCTTTAAATCTTTTCCGACTGATCTTTATTCGTATAGTGGAGATGGTGGCGTATATGCCGAATTGGCCATTTCCGAAAAAGCACAAAGGGAACACAAAATTCTAAATGGCACTGGAGGGCTGGGTCCTCTTAGCCTGGCAAAAGGTTCGAAGCCAAGAATGGAAATCTGGCAGGATGAGGATCCGAGAAAGTCGCTCGACAATATGTTTAAGAATTGGGCAGATGCCGCAAAGGCTGCAAATAGTGGAACCAGCGAACCTAAAGATTCTCCAAAAAACGAGCATCAAAAAATTGAGGATTTAGTCAAACAATTTGAAGCGCTAAAAGTGACGAATACCTTTGAATTTCAAACCCGCATAGAACAGGCGCCAAACCCTAATTCAAGAGTGACGATAGGTACAGAACTAGATGAACTCGGTGTTCCACGAGCTAACCTTCACTGGCAACTTACCGAACTTGACAAAAGAAGCATTCGCAAAATTTATCAATTAATCGGACAACAGATGGGCCTGGCCGGTTTGGGCCGAGTGAAGCTTAAGGACTTTTTGCAAGATGAAAATGATAACTCCTGGCCCGTAGGCACCAACGGTGGATGGCACCATATGGGCACGACCCGAATGTGCGATGATCCAAAAAAAGGTGTTGTTGATGCGAATTGCCAGGTACATGGCATCCATAATTTATATGTTGCAGGCTCCGGATGTTATGTCACTTCGGGGGCACCGAACCCCACCCTTACTTTAGTTGCACTGTCCATTAGGCTTTCAGACCACGTGAAGGAAAAGATGACTAACACATAAAGCAGATTCGTTTTCAGTATTTTCAGCGGTTAAAAATTACATTTTTAACTTTAGTCGGTTGATAGTGATTTACAATAGGAAGCAATCCATATTGTACAATATGAGAAGAAGCCGACAATGAAGCAAAAGTACAAACTCTAATAAATTTATTCTATCCAAAAAAACTGAGTCCGGGGCTTACGAAATAATGGCAATCCTTTTAGCAGGTAGTTGATAAAAGGATAATTGCAACTACAAGTTTGTACCAGCAAACATTACTGCTCCCGTCAATTGGGTCAACCATCACAACATATTTGCTGTTGCTGCTCACACTGTCATCAAATACAAGTATGTTCTCCATTTTCTGCCGCTGTT
>JAYVXJ010000875.1:0-10173 GCA_043785285.1 Chitinophagaceae bacterium | reverse complement strand
AGACCAAATAAATAACAATGGAAATCATTCTGATCCAGGACGTGGACAACCTCGGTGCCGCTCATGAAAAGATAAGCGTCAAGAACGGTTATGCCCGCAACTTCCTGATCCCGAAAAAAATGGCGATAGAAGCCAGCCCTTCCAATCTTAAACAATTGGAAGAGAAGATGAAACAGCAGAAAAAGAAAGAAGAAAAACTGCTGGCCGAAGTAAATAAAGTAATTGAGGTACTGAAAGGCTCCCCACTGAAAATCGGTGCAAAAACCGGAACCAGTGGAAAGATCTTCGGAAGCGTGACTTCTGTTCAACTGGCCCGGGCCATCCGTGACCAGAAAGGGTATGAAATTGACCGCCGTCGTATCCATATTCTTTCCGAAGTGAAAGAATTGGGAAGCTATAAAGCCAGGGTTGACTTTGGCCATGGCAACGAAACCGAGGTTGATTTTGAAGTATCAGCTGAATAAAACATCGGATTACATATCTGTTTAAACCCTGTCTGAGACGGGGTTTTTTTGTGTTCTATAACGTCTTTTTTAGCCCCCTCCGCTTCCCCCTGGAAAATTTCCGGGAGTAATAAAAATCCCTATCTTTACAATCGCTCTGTTATTCTGGTTCTTACTGTGTGCAGGTGCGATTCTTTAGGAGATAGTTCCCTGGTTCATCGTAGCAACGAAGTTTTAGAGTCGTTTTTTTCATTTATTAATTTTAGCACAATGAACATTTATGTAGGCAACCTCTCCTGGCAAATGACCGATGAGGATCTCAGAAACCTTTTTGAACAACATGGCGCTGTTGGTTCCGCAAAAATCGTTAAGGACAAAGTTTCCGGCCGCAGCAAAGGCTTTGGATTTGTTGAGATGGAAAACGATACGGAAGCGCAGGCAGCCATTACCAGTCTCTACGATTCAGAAGTAATGGGTCGTAAGATCATCGTAAATGAATCCCAACCCAAACAGCAGGGTGGCGGCGGCGGCGGTTTCAAGAAGAGAAGCTTCGGAAACGACGGCGGAGGTGGTGGCTACAAGAAAAGTGACTACAATCGCGGCAACGACGGTGGTGGCGGATTTGACAAAGATTATTAATCTTTCTCCATATAAAAAATTCAAAAATCCTTCCTTCTGGGAGGATTTTTTTTTCTGATTTTTTTACTCCAGGATTATTCTGCAGAACCATGACTTTGATAAACCAGCGTCTTCCCTTTTTTCGGAATTATACTTTCTTTCCTCATTATCTTTTCAGCCTGCCATCACCTCACGGCATGGGTTGATCAATCAACCATCAACCATTAACTATTCTCCCCTATTCCAATCCAAATAAAATCTTATTCAGCGCTTGCAGGGTTTTTATTTTGAACGCAGACGGAATGAGTACAGACACATTGTGTTTACTTCCTCCATAACTCACCATTCGTACAGGTATATGGGAAAGTCCTTCAAAAATTTTTCCGAGTACGTCTTCTGTTTCCGCGATTTCATTTCCAACAATGGATACTATCGTTTGATCATTTTCCACTTCCGTAGTTCCGAATGGTTCCAGTTCCCTTAAAATCTTTTTCAGGTTGGCTCCATTGTCTATCGTAACTGAAACCGCCACTTCGGACGTGGTAACCATATCTATGGGTGTCTTATATTTTTCAAACACTTCAAATATTTTCCTGAGGAACCCATAAGCCAGCAACATCCGGCTACTTTTGATATTGATGGCGATGATCCCGTCCTTTGCGGCGATGGCTTTTACGCCGGAAGCAGAAGCCGTTTTTTGTATCACCGTACCGGCTGCTGTAGGCTGCATGGTATTGAGCAGTTTTACCGGAACATTTTGTTGTTGCGCCGGCCAGATACAGGTAGGGTGTAAAATTTTAGCACCGAAATAAGCAAGTTCTGCGGCCTCGTCAAAGCTGAGTTGCTCTACCGGAATGGTTTTTTTAACTATACGCGGATCGTTATTGTGCATTCCGTCAATGTCCGTCCAGATTTCACAAACAGAAGCCTGAACGGCTGCTGCCACCAGGGAAGCTGTATAATCGCTACCTCCCCGTTTCAGATTATCCACTTCGCCTTTGGCATTTCTACAGATATATCCCTGCGTGATAAAAAGATTGGTATCGGAATATCTGGCGAGCAAATGGGTAAGCTTAGTCCGGATCTGGTCGAGCTGTGGTTCATCCTCTGCATCAATGTTCATGAATTCCAGCGCAGGCAACAATACATGCGGTATACCCTGTTCTTCGAGATAAACGCTGAACAATTTGGTAGAGAGCAGTTCGCCCTGGGCGAGGATATCTTTATTCAGTGATTCGCTAAAGGAAATGCGCAGGATAATACTCAGAAATTCAAAATGTTCCTTGATGATTCCAAGCGCGATCTGCTGACTCGAATCTGTTTCCAGCAACTGCCGGATGAAAGTATGGTAATGGTCGGACAGTTTATTAATCTGTTCCTGTGCCTGTTCGCGCTGAAAATGGGCAGCCGACTGACCGATCTCCACAAGGGCATTGGTTGTTCCGCTAAGTGCGCTCAACACAACGATCTTCTTTTCCGTACTGCTGTTGATAAGCTTGGCAACTTCATGCATCCGCTCCGGTTTTCCCACCGAAGTGCCTCCGAACTTCATTACTTTCATGTAGCCTGATTTTTTGGGATGGCAAAGATACAGGTTGATGAATTACAAAAAGGGAAAGTCTACAGGAGGAACAGGGATTTAGAAATTTTTTAAAAAGTGAAACGCCCCGGTGGGTTTTTAAATCACCGGGGCGTTTCAGCTCAATTATTTTTTACTTTTTATTTTTTAATCAGCTTTTGATTATACAGGTTATTGTTCAGTAATACCTGCACCACGTACATTCCTTTAGGCAAATAACCCAACTGGTCAATCATGATGCTGTTGTTACCGTTATTTACGGAAATGGATTTTGTAAGAATTTGTCTGCCGGAATTATCCATCACCCTAACCATACCAACCGATTTTTTATCTGAAAACAGATTCAGGATCGTATAGTTATCCACCGGATTCGGGTAAACAGAGATGCTTGTTTCCGGCTGGTCAAGTTTCACCAGCACAACCTTACTATAAACAAACTTGCCACTCTGGTCAACTATCCGGAGGCGATAATAAATGATATTAGCATTTACGTTGTTCAGCTGATCGTTGGTAGAATAGTTATGAACCGGGTTAAGCGACTGACTGGCATTCACCTGACCGACAGGAATAAAATCTTCGGCATTGATACTTCTTTCCACTTCAAAATAACCTGCATTGATTTCGTTGGTAGTTGACCAGGAAACTTTTACATTATTTGATGAAGTATAACTAGCCTTGAAATCCAGGATCGTAACCGGCAGAACTTTAATTTGACAGATCTGCATATTCGGAGGCAACTGGGAGAACGGAAAGGTTTGGGTAAGAATACCGGTCCAACCATTCGCAGCTCCGAAATTATCTGTAGTGGTTGTGCCGTAACTAATACCGGCTATTCCATTATTTACAGTTGAGGCAGCATTTAAAGTTCCGTT
This sequence comes from Chitinophagaceae bacterium, assembly GCA_043785285.1. Classification (GTDB taxonomy): domain Bacteria; phylum Bacteroidota; class Bacteroidia; order Chitinophagales; family Chitinophagaceae; genus Puia. The sequence goes on along the minus strand of JAYVXJ010000875.1, from coordinate 6,661 downwards.
AGAGAAAATGACACCACCTCCACCACCTCCACCGGGACCATGTTGTGAGGCACTTTTATTCTTCGGATAATTGCTACCCCCATCACCACCATTGGCTGTTGCAGTAATTCCTGAATGTCCGCTGTTGGCATAGATCAGGATACTACCACCGGCACCCCCACCACCACTACCATCAATCTGTACAGTACTGTTACCTGTAACACCTGAAGCATCTATTGTTCCTGTACCGGTAAACGTCAGGGCATTAATGATAATAAGTCCCCCGCCGGCAGCGCCACTACTAGCAAAACCATTAGCCGGTATACCGGTACCATCGTTGGTTGAACCAGATCCTCCACCGCCACCCATAATCAACCGGTTTGGGCTATAATAAGTTGTATATGGACCCATTGTTGCAAAAAGAAAACCTCCCTTGCCCCCGGTATATCCAAAAGAATACCAACCATTACCACCTAAGCCACCGGCCCCCCCGTTACCACCCCCGCCACCTCCGGAATTCTGGTCATTCGCATCGGGATTGCTGTCTGTCCCACCCCCCCCGGCATTTCCAGCGCCGCCTCGGGCATAACTACCACCTGGATAGCCTTCTGATGGATTGGTAATGAGGGTAGTATTATTAAGATTCAAATATTTTGGAGTACCCGCAATTCCTTCTCCCTTGCTTCCGTTCGCAGTAACCGTTGATAAAGTATAAAAATCATTTTTACTAAACCCGCTTTGACCCCCAAGCTTACGTCCGCCTCCACCTCTGAAACCAGCGCCTTATGCACTAATCGTTTTGCCATTGAAGTTCAATTGATTTACGGCACTGATTACCGTTACCCCACCTGTGGAACCATTCCATTGGGGAGTATTGATTGTTCCGGTAAGTGTGATATTATAATACGAAGGAACGCAAATAACCTGGTAAGTATACTGACCTGTTGTACCGAAAGGTGCATACGCATAAGCATTAGTAAGTCCCGCAGCAATATTCAGCGTACCTCCTGAAATGGGAACAGCGTTTGTGGCTACGGCAAATTCCATGTTTCCTGCAAGAAGATTAGTTGTAATAAACCCACTTCCGATACCACTTGAATTTCCGCCGTATAGAGAGTTTGTTGAAGTAGCAGGAATCATTATTTGGACTCCTTGCATCTGTATGATTAATACAATGTCTCCCACAGCTATGGGAGAAGTACTGAACCCGGTTCCGGTTCCTGCGGCGCCTAATAAAATGGATTTTGATCCTGCGGCAACATTTGCCTGTGTACCGGAATAATAGGTGTTCTCGTTTGAACTTACCAGGCCAGTTCCTGTAGTCGCGCAATTTTGTGCCGGAGCATCCACCACCGACAATTGTAGGATGAAAACGCCCAGGATAACGACGAGGATACCACGCAGTTTCCCGCTTTTGGATGCCGCCGGTGAAATCTCTTCCGGTGTAGTTCCTTTTATATTGATACTGCAAGATTTCACAGTATGCTGATTGACTTGTTTCATAAGGTTAGGTTTAGGACAACTTTACTGTTCCAATTGGCATACCAAACATAACCCCCCTGATTTATAAGGGTTTACCCTCCCCCTTCCCATATGGTTTTTCCCATTTAGAGAAAGTTTTTCCGAATTTGATTTTATAGTCTGAAGGTGCGCTGCAAGCCGGAACCATCTATTACATTCTGCAGCTAAAGAGCGAATAATAATTCAAAGAGAACGCACCTGCTTATGATCTCAAAAAAACCTGCAAGCCAGTGTAATATCTGCATGCAGGCAAGGTCTCATGTATGAGTTGGGTGTTTAAGTAAATGGTAAGTTTCTGATAATAAGTAATAACTTATATGGAGAAGAATTATTGTCTTTCGGAATAAATCTGGTCAGTCAATGTATGGAATTTTAAACCGTTCAGCCAGATATGCCAGGTTTTCAACAACAGCATGCAGCAGGGGAATACCATCCTTACTTCTTAAGGCTTCCATCTCTCTTTCCGGATCTCCGGGAACAATCACTTTTTTATGTCCTTTTCCCGGAAGGGCATTCCGGAACCGGATCAGCCATTGATCCATATCTTTTTTAAAATCATCCGCTTTCCGGAATCCATCAATTCTCATGGCCCCGAAAAAATGGCCAATGCCCTTACCCGGCATATTCTCCGGTATAGCCACATAAGCCGGAAAAGGAGGTACCCAGGGTCCGTAGTTTGCCCCACTGAGAACACCCGAAAAAATATCCACGATGGCCCCGAGCGCATATCCTTTGTGACTACCTTGTTCACCACCCAGAGGAAGCAGAGCGCCTCCTGCTTTCAATTCATGGGGGTTGGTAGAACTATTTCCGTCTTTATCCTGAATCCAACCCCTTGGAGCGGGTTCGTTTTTACGTTGCAGAATTTCGAGTTTCCCATTAGCTGCAGTAGTAGTGGCCAGGTCTGCCACAAAGGGTGACTCATTTCCGGAAGGAACTGCCACGCAGATGGGGTTTGTTCCCAATAGTCGCTCTATCGAAAATGTGGGAGCAACCAAGGCACTGGCATTCGTCATTACAATACCAATCATATCTTCTTCCAATGCCTTTAATGCATGCTGGGCTGCTATTCCAAAGTGATTGGAATTCCTAACTGCTATCCATCCGGATCCAACATTTTTTGCTTTGCTGATGGCCAGATCCATGGCGAAAGGTGCAACCACTAATCCTAATCCGCTGTCGCCATCCACCACGCCGGTAGACGGGGTTTCATGAACAATCTTTATCTGTGGCCTGGTGTTCGCCCGTTTCGCTTCCCACAACCTGACATAGCCTGTTAAACGCGCGATGCCGTGAGAATCTATTCCACGCAGATCCGCCCGCAATAAACCGGTTGCCGCCAGTTCAGCATCGGACTCAGAACATTCGATACTACAGAAAACATCTTTTGTAAATCTCCAGAGATCCTTGTAACTAAATATTTTTTCCATACTTAGGAGCGGTCAGGATAACAGCTTCATATTGACCGGATCCCAACGAATGATTTTATTTTGAAAATAACTTTCATTGGCAGCGAGACAGGGAGCTGCAGCGCGGAACCCGAATACCGGATCTTCAACTACAGGCTCACCCTTTCTCACCCCTTCAAAAAAATGTGCAAAATGTTCCATGTGCTCGTCATAACCTTCCGGAGTGCTGAATACCGTGTCCGGATCCGAATGGTCACGTTGATCCTCAGCCGAATATTTCTGATTATACCGCTTTAATAATTCTTCCTGCATAGCTTTGGGATAGGTGGTCAACGCATCCCATCCACCAATACCAGGCGCTTTGGACATTTTATGATGATGAATCGTAAATCCATTCCCTTCCATGCTCATCACGCCTTCGGAACCGATAAATTTAGTTCCCCCTGATTCGTTATTTCCGCTGATAAAGTTTACCCTAAGCATTACCTGAAACTCAGGATGTTCTTTGGATTCCGGATACTGAATCACGCCAGCCATCACATCGGGAACATCGCGGCCATCTTTCCAGTAACTCAGTTGAGCAGATGAATAAATTTTCTCCGGACCTTTTGAATCCGTGATAGCATGAATGCCGGAAAGCAGGTGTACAAAAAGATCTCCCGCCACGCCGGTTCCAAAAGCGCGGTAGTTTCTCCACCAGAAAAATTTCTTCGGATCATATGGTTCATCGGGCATTCCCTGGATGTATCTTTTCCAATCCACTGTTTCCGTCGAACCATCCGTAGGCATCGTGTATTCCCAGGCGCCTAATGCACTTTGCCGGTCAAAATTGGCTTCTATACAGGACAACTGACCAATTGCTCCGGAACGAAATGCTTCCCGGGCTTTAATGGTAGCAATGCTGCTTACCCGCTGGCTACCCACCTGCATTGTCTTTTTACTATTTTTCCAGGCCTCGATCACACCTAATCCTTCACTAATCTTATGTACCATCGGCTTTTCACAATAAACCGCTTTACCGCTTTTCAATGCCTCAATGGAAATACGGGAATGCCAGTGGTCGCTCGTAGCAATTATAACGGCATCAATATCTTTCCGCTGTAAAAGTTCCCGGTAATCTGCTGTTACAAAAAGATCTTTGCCATACAATTCCTTCGCCCGTTCCAGCCTGCCTTTATATAAATCACATGCGGCCGCCATTTCGGTACCTGGTGATTTCAGGGCAGCTACCAGATCATTATTACCCTGGATGCCAATGCCAATGACCCCGATCCGGATTTTATCATTAACAGAAATTTTTCTGGAATAGCTGTCCACCCGGTTTTGCCATTGGTCAGCAAACGCCAGGGAAGAATTAGCTGCCGCCATTGCAAGGGCCGTACCACTCATCTGTTGTAGGAAATGGCGGCGGGAAGCAGAAGAAGATCCTTTCATGTGTGTACTTTTTTTAAATATTAAAAAGAAGGAAGGATAAGGTAATACAAAAAGTGCTCTCATTAATAATGAAAGCACTTTCTTATCGGAATTCTTAGAAAGGTAGATCGTCAACCGGGGCAGAGACTTCACCCGGTGAAGGAATGCCTGACATACTTCCAGAGGAAGCCTGGCTAAAGTTATCGATTCCGTAACCAGCACTATCATTCGTATTCCTGCTGCCGAGCAATTGTACACTCTGTACACGCAGCGTTAAGGAAACGCCCTGCGTTCCATCTGTTTTCTGGTAGGTACGCAAATCGGGAGTACCCTCTGCATATACCTGTGTTCCTTTTTTCAGATAAGGAGCGATCGCGGTTTTATCCGTCCAATACGCACAATCCACCCACACTGTTTTCTCCTTCTGATTTCCCTGGGCATCCCGGAATTTTTCCGTATGGGCCACATTGAAATTGATCACATTTTTACCGTTCACGAGATTGGTCACACAATCTTTTCCAAGATTTCCGATGACTTGCAATTTGATCATAACTTAAAATTTAGCTGCGTACTTAAAATTGTTTGAATGGCAATTTACAGGATTTAGACAGCCGATAAAATACTATTTTGTGGGAATAAGTATCTTTGCTTCCATGAGCAGAAAAGGAAAAGTGCTGGTAGCGATGAGCGGGGGTATTGATAGTACCATAACCGCACTGATGCTTCATGACCAGGGTTATGAAGTGATCGGAATTACCATGAAGACCTGGGATTATGCCACGTCGGGATCTTCCAAAAAAGAAACCGGTTGTTGTAATCTGGACAGCTTCAATGATGCCCGTATGGCTGCCGTCCAGCATGGGTTTCCGCATTTCGTGCTCGACATCCGGGATGAATTCGGAACCGCAGTTATAGACAATTTTGTGGAAGAATATCTCGCAGGTCGTACCCCTAATCCCTGCGTGATGTGTAATACGCATATTAAATGGAGGGCCCTATTAAAAAGAGCCGATGCCCTGGAATGCGATTTTATTGCTACCGGTCATTACGCCAATATTCAACAGCATAGCAATGGCAGGTATTTTCTTAGCAAGGGTATTGATGAATTAAAGGATCAGAGCTATGTACTCTGGGGATTGCAGCAGGATTTGCTCAGTCGCACCCTGCTTCCTCTCGGAAATTACCGCAAAACCGAAATCCGGCAGATGGCCCTGGATTACGGCTATCCGGAACTTGCCAGGAAAAGTGAAAGCTATGAGATCTGTTTTGTGCCGGATAATGACTACCGTGGTTTCCTGAAAAAGAAAATGCCAACATTAGAAGCTACTGTGGAAGGAGGAAGTTTTGTAGATATGAATGGTAAGATCATCGGCAAACACCGCGGATATCCTTTTTATACTATTGGCCAGCGGAAAGGATTGGATATTGCCCTGGGAAGGCCCGTTTATGTTACCGCCATTGATCCGGAAAAGAACACGGTCATGCTGGGAGAAGAAAAAGATCTGACAGGGCAAACCCTGATGGTCAACGGACTCAACCTGATGAAATACGATACGATTCCCGATGGCACGGAAGTCCTGACTAAAATCCGGTACAAGGATAAGGGAGGCCTCAGTAATTTATATACCGAAGGGAACCAGATCCGGGTTCAGTTTTATGAACCGGTTAAAAGTATTGCCCCCGGGCAGAGTGCTGTGTTCTACGAAGGTGATGATGTGGTTGGAGGTGGGGTGATACGCTTAGCTGAGTTGACAGTGGACAGTTGACAGTGGACAGTGGGATAAAAGAGAATGCATTACTCTTTTTCATTAATTCTTCTAAAACCGACTCTCGGCCTTGGCTCCGGAGGAGGGTTAAGCAATTCCTTTAATACTTTAAAAATCAATTGCACATTTTCCTCATTCTTTTTGAGCCTGCCATCCTGCTTTAGCATCTTATTTTGAATCTGCTCTAACCTTATCAGAATATCTTTGTTAGTCAGGAGAAGCTTTCTCATTCGGGTAAAAATCCTAATGATCTGAATATTGACCCCGATGGCTGTTTCACTGTTTAAAACACTGGAAAGCATAGCAACTCCTTGTTCCGTAAAGGCTAAGGGCAGCTTTCTTAGCCCCATCTTCTCCTTATTGGATGTCACATTTTGTGACTTCCAATCTTTCAACTCCTGCTCGGTTAGCCGGAACATAAAGTCTGGCGGGAAGCGTTTTTCATTACGTTTAACAGCCTGATTTAATACCTTTGTTTCTACTTCATATAAAAGCGCAAGTTCCCTGTCAGGCATGACTTTCTGCCCCCTGATCAAATAAATTTTATTAATGATCACTTCATCTTTCACTACC
>JAYVXJ010000874.1:0-3159 GCA_043785285.1 Chitinophagaceae bacterium | reverse complement strand
TGCATACGGGGCATTCTGAAGCCTTGTATCTGCTGACCTGAAACACGGGTTAAGACATCCCTGGAAATTAACAGATCTTCCCGCTTAAAAGATGTATGGTAATAACCGTGTGAGGCAATTTCATGTTTCTTTGCCAGTAGAAGGATTCTTTCAGGGAAATGAGTTGCCCAAAAAGCTGTCGTAAAAAAAGTTACCCTAACCTGATATTTGTTTAGCAAATCCTCCAATACCTCCAACCCTTGAAGCGTTACCTTCAGTTGAATATCCAAAGGCAGGTTTTGCCCGTATTCCTCAGGAATATCAAATTCCTCCAGGTCAATTCCAAACAGTATCTTTTTTGTCATATTCAATAGCTTTCCGTTTACCCAAAATGATAATAAAATTCCTCAGTTCCTGGATTAGTGTTTTAAGTCCGAAATCAGAAAGAACATGCTCTTTTACAGTATAAACGGGGACAGTTTCCAAGATTATTCCATGTATGTTACTGGCCATGCAGATAAATTCTAAATCAAATAAAAACCGATTGATCGTAGTTTTAAGAAATATTGATTTACCGTACAAATTAAAGCCCTTGATCCCTGCCTGCGTGTCTTCAACCTTTAGTAGCAGAAGGTGTTTATTGAAGCACATCAAAGAAGCGGAAATTAATTTCCTGCTGAAGGAAGCATGTTGAAAATATTGCTGCTTGTTTCTTGAGCCAATAACAATATCCGCTCCATCGCGCAGCTTAGTCATAATAGTTGTCACAACACTGATACCAAATGGGAAATCGATATCCGTATAAATACAATAAGGAGACCGTGACGCGTTCACGCCTTCCCTGAGTGAAAATCCTTTCCCCTTGTTAAGCGTATTTTGAATAATCTGTATGACAAAGTCTGAGCGCTCTAAAAATCGTATTTCCTTTTCCGTAAAATTCTTAATTGAACCATCATTTATAATGATAATATGGATGCTATCCTTTTTTACTTTCAGGTATGTATTGGTAAGATCCTGAAGCGTCAAAACAAGTCTTTTTTCCCATCCGCAGGGCGGGTTGTAGCAGGGGATGATTAAATCAAAATTCATAGGCTTTTTATTTTGTTGAGCATTTTATTCATTTGCTGCTCACGATAAGTGTAAACAAGCATATCTGCGAGTACGAAAATGCATAAGAACACTTTCAGATAGTAATCATACCGCAACTTGTCCAGGTATGGAATAAGCTTTGTGGGAATGACGGAAGACAATAGCAGCGTTATCCAGCATAAGGTAGTTGAGTAAAGGGAAGTTTTCCTTTTTAGATACCAGATCAGTACGCCTGCCATGGCAAGAAGATAAGTTGGTGATTCGGCTGCCCTGTTAAAAACGACCATCCAGATCAGGAGAAAAGCGAGCAGCTGTCCTTTGTCTTTTGTTCCGGATTGATATGGAATGAAAAAAACGGTTAAAATCAGGAGAGCGGTTCCAAAGATGTAGATTTCCGGGATGGTAGCAAAATGAAACAATGCCAGTATGCCATATACCGAGAACTGCTCCTCAATGCCGCTACCCGTTATCAGGAGTATCCAGTCTTTGTAATATTGAAGCATCATTGCAGGAGAAATAAAAATCAGCATTAAAGCATGGATCAGTATAAACCAGCAAAGTGCGTACAAAATAATCCGGTACCATTTCTTATGATATAAGGCCAGAAGTCCAACAATAGCCGGGTAGCCTTTAATGCAAAAGCAAATCGTTATACAAAGTGCTGCCCACATTAATTTATCCTTTTCCAGAAGACTCCAGCATAAGATCATGAGGGATAGCAATACGGGATTTGTCTGACAATGCTGGAGGTTGTTAAGCAAATCAAATAAGATTAAAAAGGCAAATACAAAAGGCTTTTTTCCTTTCAGGGGCATCTGTTTAAAACTGTATAAACAGAATAGAGCCATGAATAAGAGCCATGCAGCGATCCCAACAAAAATAGGAAGAATGGCAAATGGTGAAAATAAAATGGGGAAACCGGGGCTATAAATGAAAATATCAAAATAGGAATCCGGATAAGGGAGGTAAAGCGGAAGGCTGCGCATTAAATGATAAAAGGATGACCGGAATATGATAAAATTATTGCAATTCCCTACGTAACTTACCTGGATAAAAGCAATAATGGATAAGACTATGTATAGAGGAAAAAGAACTTTCTCCTGAAATAGGACTTTCTTCCATTCGTCAATATTTTTTTTCATCAGCCACATTCATACTGAAACCATCCTTATAAGGAAGAAATCCCGGATGCCTAATTAAGAGATAACAGCAAATCGAATTTTAGTTGGGTCGATCTGAAAAAAATCAAAACCTGTAGCTTAAGCCAAGGCCGGCACCAAAACTATAAGGATAGGTTTTGACGATATTGTTTTTTGTGATCGGTGATATGGCGTATTTGAATGTTGGGAGCAAATTAACAGAAAAGTTCCCGGATAGCTGGTATTGAAGGCCGGCTTCAGCCACCAAAGAAAGGTAAATAGCTCTTGTGCCTTCTAGTTGGTTGATAAAAATAGATTCCCGGGCAAAAGCGTTTTCTACTTCCGTTTTGACTTTGGCGCTCGTTAGAAAGTTGAACGCAATTCCTGCGGCGGGTGCAAAAGAAACCTTCTGGCTTATTATTTTGTACTTTATCAAAAAAGGCACGCTAAAGTATACGATATGATGTTCAGCATTCGCTGTGCTGATACTGTCTCCGATTGCTGTGGAGTTTAAAGTCAGGGCATTTGTAGTGCCAGAGGGAGTTACAAAACCTGGCTTTACATAAGCATAACCGGTTGATATAATATATTTATAAGAGATGTTCCCGTCGGGTTGCTGAACAGCATAGATCTTCTTGGGATCAATGGCAATGGATGTATTGGAATAAATAAGCCCAGATTGCAAGGCCCATCTTTTTCCAAATTGCCATGTTGTTGTTATTCCCAGGGAGTATGAGGGTTGATGCGTTTCTTTCTCTTCGATATTCTTATCTTCATTGGGTTTGGGGGCATCATTATCCAATCTGTATTGACTCCAATCATAGGATGCAAAACCTGTGACACTCCAATCACGTTTAATTTTATCGGATGCTTTTTTTATTTGATTTTTTACTCCGGTTGCAGCCTCATTTATTGTCGCCGGGGGTATTTGATTTAAAAAATTTACATACCT
>JAYVXJ010000873.1:0-28803 GCA_043785285.1 Chitinophagaceae bacterium | reverse complement strand
GCAGAATATTACCGGAGATGAGATCGTCATAATAAATATTTTTTGCCCGCAGGTTGCTGTCTACTTTCTGCGCAAATGCATGTATATCGGCTGGACGGTGTTCAAATTCCACGAACCATTCGTGAAAGGATTTTCCTTCTCCCTGACGCATGATAAATGGCGCTACCGTAAATTCATTTATTTGTACGCCTTCTTCTTTGGCGGCTTTCATGAGACTGTATTCTACTTCTTCCCCGATCACATGTTCACCAAAAGCGGAAATAAAATGTTTTATCCGACCCGTCACCACCATGCGGTAAGGGCTAGTGGAAACGAAGCGAACCGTGTCTCCGATATTGTATCCCCAGAGCCCTGCGTTGGTGTTTACGATCAGCGCATAGTTGACTCCGGTCTGTACATCTTTCAATGAAATCCGGGTTGGCTTTTCTTCAAAAATTTCCGCAGCAGGAATAAATTCAAAAAAGATGCCGCTGTTGGTATTTAATAAAAGACCCTCCTCCTGCTGACTGTCCTGAAACGCAAAAAATCCTTCTGAAGCCGGATAGGTTTCAATCGTGTCCACGTGTTTTCCGATACTGTCCAGCAACCGGTCTTTATAAGGTTCAAAATTTACACCTCCATGCACCAGCACGGAGAAATTCGGAAAAAGATCTTTAATCTGTTTACCGGATATATCCATCAGCCGGTCGAAATACATCTGCATCCATGGTGGTATGCCGCTGATGAGGGTCATATTCTGATGGATGGTTTCTTCCACGATCTTATCGAGCTTGGTTTCCCACTCCTCAATACAATTGGTTTCATAGCTGGGCAACTGGTTGGTGCGGAGGTAGTGCGGGATGTGGTGGTTCACGATGCCACTGAGCCTGCCCGTCGGGATTCCGGCGATTCTTTCCAGTTCGGGTGAACCGGAAAGAAAGATCATCTTTCCGTTGGTAAAAGCCGAATTCCCGGTTTCGGCCATATAACAAAGCAGGGCATTCCGGGCTGTATTGATGTGGTTGGAAACGGAATCCTTGGAAATGGGAATATACTTGACTCCGCTGGTCGTGCCGGAGGTCTTGGCAAAATAGATGGGTTGCCCCTTCCATAACACATTATGCTTGCCCTCCCTGATCTGGTCAATATAGGGTTTAAACTGCTCATAATCCCGGATAGGTACCGCAGCCTTGAATTCATCGTAGGTTTTCACCGATTCCAGGTGATGTTCCCGTCCAAAAACAGTCTTTGAACCGGTTTTCAGGAGGGTTTTCAGAATATTCTCCTGATCCTCCAGCGCGGAGCCCATCTCCTTCCGGATGCTCCTATATATATAGGAAGCAAAGGGTTTGGCTAAAAACGACTTTATCTTCATATTTCCAGGCAGGCAGATTGAATGGCAAACCTACAATAAAAGCCAATACTCCCGTCTATAGGCTTTAGAGTACAAGTTTTTTAACGGAATCCTTCGAAATTACGCCGAATCCCCTTACCTTTGCAGCCCTAATATTGTATCGTTATGTTCGCAGTTGTTCAAATCGCAGGTAGCCAGTTCAGGGTTGAAAAAGACCAGACGTTATACGTTCCCCAGATTGACGGTAAGGCCGGAGATCATCTGGAATTTTCAGATGTGTTATTGTCCAGTGGAGACGGAAAGTTTGCTGTTGGTAAAGACGTAAAACAGGTGATCAAAGTGGAAATCCTGGGTCAGGTACAAGCTGACAAAGTGATTTCTTTTAAGATGAACAGAAGAAAAGGATTCCGGAAGAAACATGGTCACCGTACCCATTATACGAAAATCAAAGTGACAGAAATCGCTTAATGCATTTTCAAATTCTCAAATTCTCAATTTTCAAATTAATAGACGATGGCACACAAAAAAGGCGAAGGCAGTGTAAAGAACGGCCGTGATTCGCAGAGTAAAAGACTCGGTGTTAAAATTTTTGGTGGCCAGGCTGCCGTTGCCGGTAACATCATCATTCGTCAGCGCGGTACTGTTTATCATCCCGGAAATAATGTAGGTGTTGGAAGAGACTTCACCTTATTTGCACTCTCCGATGGTGTTGTTGAATTTAAAAAAGGGAAGGCCGACAGAACCTTTGTTCACATTCTTCCTGCTCCCGCCACGGCTTAATAAATTTCATTACGTAGTGATTTTTTAGAATAATTCAAAAAAACTTTTGGATAATTCTAAAGAATTTATATTTTTACTACGTAAATTAGTTTACTAACCATTTAAATTCTACAAACAATGGCAACAGCAAAAAAAGCAGCTAAGAAAAAAGCAGCTCCAAAAAAGAAAGCAGCTCCGAAAAAGAAAGCTGCTAAGAAGTCTGCAAAGAAGAAATAATTTCTTCCTTAGTTGGCTGAAAATATCAAAGTCCCCCGGAGCATTCCGGGGGACTTTTAGTTTTATTATCTTCGTTTATTCATCCTCTCAAACTCAAGCCCATGGCGGTTGACAACGCATTGATTGCAGAACGTTTTTCCCTGCTGGCTACGCTCATGGATATCCATGGAGAGAATCCTTTTAAAATAAAATCCTATGCATCAGCTGCCTTCAGTATAGATAAATTAACGGAAGATCTTAGTGTGATTCCGCGTGAAAAAATAATGACGATTAAAGGCATCGGACCGAGTATTGGCAAACAAATCGTTGAAATTCTGGACACGGGTGAACTAACCCAACTTCGGGGGATAATGCAAAAAACACCCCCCGGAGTCATCGAAATGCTCCAAATCAAGGGTCTGGGTCCAAAAAAGATTTCCACAGTCTGGAAGGAGATGGAAATCGAATCTATCGGTGAATTGATGTATGCCTGTAATGAAAATCGGCTGATGCTTTATAAAGGATTCGGGGAGAAGACACAGAATAATATTCGGGACACAATTGCGTTTTATCTGAAGAGTCAGGGAAGTTTCCTCTTCGCTGAAGTGGAAGGTTATGTCCATATGATCCAAAAAAACCTCCGCGAATCTTTTTCTCAAAATCAAATTTTCATTACGGGCTCCTTCCGCCGGCAACTCGAAATCATTGATCAGCCGGAATGGATCTGCAGCATTCCCATCACTGATCTGGAATCTTATTTTATAAAGCAGCAGTTCAGCATTCATGAATCCATGGCCAATCGTTTAACTGTTTCCGGTACCGAAAACATCTCGCTGAAATTTCATTGTGTTTCTCCAGAATCGATTTATGCTGCCCTCTTTGAAACCAGCGGCAGTGAAGCTTTCCTGGATTCCTGGAAAAAACAGGTTGAACCTGTTATAGACCCCCCTTCAGAAGAAGCGATTTTTCAGAAAGCCGGAATTTCATTCATCCCCGCACCACTCCGGGAAGATCCTGCCATACTGAACAGAGCCCGGAATCCATTGCCTGTGTTAATTCAGACCTCAGATATCAAAGGCATCATTCACAGTCATAGTAATTGGAGCGATGGATCGCAGACCATTGAACAAATGGCTAAAGCATGCATAGAGCAGGGATTTGAATACCTCGTGATCAGCGATCATAGTAAGTCCGCCTTTTATGCCAACGGACTTTCTGAAGAACGCATCCGGGAACAACATCAGTATATCAACGAACTTAACCAACAACTGGCGCCCTTTCATGTTTTTAAAAGTATTGAATGCGATATTCTGAATGATGGCAACCTCGATTACAGCGATCAGATCCTCGGCAGCTTCGATTTGGTGATTGCATCCGTTCATTCAAACCTGAAGATGAGCGCAGAGAAAGCCATGAACCGGTTGCTTCGTGCCGTAGAAAATCCGCATACCCGGATCCTGGGTCATTGTACCGGACGATTGCTGCTGAGCCGTCCCGGTTATCCCGTAGATCATCAAATGCTCATTGATGCCTGCGCCGAATATCAGGTGGTGATTGAGCTTAATGCGCATCCGCGCCGGCTGGACCTGGACTGGCGCTGGATCGATTATGCCCTACAGAAAAATGTTTTGATCTCCATTGATCCCGATGCGCATTCCATTGCCGGTTATCACGATATCCACTATGGCGTGCTGGCAGCGCAGAAAGGCGGACTGCGGGCTGAACAAAATCTGAGCAGCTATTCTTTGGAGGAGATGAAGGATTTTGTTCTGCGTTGATTTTCTTCACTTTTCTTCCAAATACCATCAACTACCCGCCAAAGGTAGTTCCACATAAAACGTCGTTCCGGCATTAACCGAAGTTTCGAACCAGATCTTTCCTTTAGCCTGCTCCACAATGGTTTTGCTCATGGCGAGTCCCAGACCGGTTCCCGAAGATTTAGTAGTAAAATTGGGGGTGAATATTTTGGATTGCATCTGTTCAGGAATTCCTTCTCCATTGTCACTTACTTTGATCAGGATATGATCACCATTCAATTCCTCGCTGACGCTGATCACGCATTTTTCTTTTTCATGGCAGGCCTCAAAAGCATTTTGAAGCAGGTTGGTGAAGAGCCGGTTCAGCTGTGTTTTATCAGCATATACCAAAATCTTATCATGAACGGGAACCCATTTAAAAAGAAGGTTCTCCATGGTTTCATAAAGGGAGACAAGAGAAAAAAGCATTTCATGCAGATCGAATATTTCCCTGCGTGGATTGCCGATATTGGCAAACTGGGAGAAATCGGCAGCGATCTTTGACAAATGATCAATCTGTTCCACCAGGGTCTTCGCCACATTTGCCGTAAGTTCCTTCACATTTCCCGCATCACTGTTATTCGCTTTCTGCAGGTACTGAATACTCAGTTTCATCGGCGTGAGCGGGTTCTTGATTTCGTGAGCCACTTGTCTGGCCATTTCCCGCCAGGCCCCCTCGCGTTCACTCTTTGCCAGCGCAGCAGCACTTTCCTCCAGCTGGGCAACCATCCGGTTATATTCCTTGATCAGTCCGCCGATCTCATCATTCTTTTTCCATTCAATGGCTTCATTGGTCTTGCTCAGGTTTACCTCCCGCATTTTTTCAGAGATCAGGGCAAAAGAAGAAGTGATGCGGTTGGTGAGAAAGAGCGCGATGGTTCCGGCAATCAGAAAGATGAATACATTCAGGTTCATGAGGGTAACGAGGAACCGGGAAATTTCATCATTTAATTCGTCCTCTGTATTGAAGGAAGGGATGTTCAGATAAGCGATGGCGTGCCCTTTGCTGATACGAATCGGACAATAGATGCTCTGAAAGGTTATGCCACCCATTTTTTCCTGGTTAAAGAATTCAATAGAATTCAACCGGTTCATATAATAATAAGCCAGCGGATTCATCTGCTCACTCAGGATGCCCTTGGTATAAATAAATGGATTGGAGGATACAAGGAGATTTCCGTTGAGGTCATACAAATTGATATAGGCATTGTGGATCTCAGCGGTATTGTTGATCATTTTCTCCAGCTCATCACGGGGCACCAGTAAAATGGGATTGATATCCGGATCCTTTGCGCCATAATCGGTTAACCGGCTCTCTACCTCTCCTACCATAACTTTCAGGGATGAACTCAGCCTGTCCTGGTTATTTCTATTATATCTGTTGATCAAAAAGAAAATAGTAGACACCCCGATCACCAGAAACAGGAACAGGCTTACAAAAATGATCGTGGTATGAATCTGGGAACGGATATTCAATTGCAGATATTCTTTTAACTGCTGCCAGTGGAGTCCGGTTTGAATAAGCACAGAACTGAACCAGAACAAAGCAACCAGAATCAGGAAGGCACTGAAGAGATAGGAGAATAAGGTGATCGCTTCTATAAACAAATTATCCTTTTTTGCGATCACAATGAATTTGTCATCCGAAATGCTGTGCCAGAGCTCGTCGTATCCATTATTTTTTTTCTGATAAAAATCTTTTTTCGGAATCAGGCTGTCGCTCAGCTGGGTCGGAAACGGATAGTTGTTATAATAAGTAACCAGCTCATTATTGCTGTAGATCGCATAGGAATAGACGAGCGAATATTCGGGGAGGAATTCTTTCCGTTGTTGGGTAAGCCGGGGTACCAGACCATCACTCTTATAATTCCGGGGTTCCGCCTGGAGAAAAAGATATCCTGCAATTCTGCCTGCTTTATCCTGAATAATTCTTTTATAGATATAACTGAACTTGTCATACGACTTTTCATAATACATCAGGTTGGGTATCGTGGTTGGCTTGCCCTGCAGTTTAAAAACCGTATTCAGCGTATCAAAGGAAACGGGAACCTGGTTAAAAAGCGGTTTTTCAGAAGAATCATAGGTATAGATCTTCGTGTCGTATTTAGTGAGGTATGCGCTGAAGTTGTTATTGATCAGACTGTCTTTCAGAAAATGATTCTGAACAGGATTCCGGAACCGGTCAAATTCGCGGAGTAAAAAATCATTGTCAAAATAAATGAGGGACATGCTCACCAGTTTTTCACTGGACGGGTCAATTTGTTCTGCCAGCCGGTCAGCGAAGCGTTTACGCTGTTCGAGTTCTATTTTCCGGTTTTCAAAAATAATGATCACTGAAATGGAACTCGAAAAAATAAACAGCCAGAATAATATTTCAGATACATTCAGCTGATAGTGAAGACCAGAGAACAGGTTTCTCATCATCAGCCATAAATAACAAAGCAGCCAGATCAGCACATAGATATCCAGCTCTACCATGGCTGTTTCCTTATGGAAGGTGAGAAAACTCAGGCCAATAGTAGCTACCAGAATAAAAACCGGTAATGCATTGCCTTCAATAAACCCCCGCACCAGCCGGAGCAGGATCTGGACAAAAAAGAAATAACTCAGGGCCAGGGCGGCAAGGATGATAAAACCGACAAAGCTGTAAATGGTCAGACTGAAAAAATTGGTCACATTAAAGGATATACGGGCGTCCGCGACCAGGCTTAGTACTATATCGGCAAACAAAAAAGTATTCGTTACCAGCACGCCCATTGTTCCAACGATCATGAGCCAGCGCTTCCAGTAACTTTTAAACAAAGGAAAAGTATATTCACCCATTTCCTGCCTTACGAACAATACGATCCAGCAAAAAAGTAACGCATTGATAAGCAGATCACCGAGCGACCGCAATACAAAATTGGAACTGTAAATAGTAGGGTCAAACAATTCATACTGTCGCAAATGCAGGATCTCCGGAAAGCTATAGCTGATGGTTCTGAAAAGGAGTACGGTGATGGTAAGAAATAGAATTCCAGCTATCCGTCCGTATTTTTCAGAAATGGCAAGTGCCATATTGTGCACGATCACCAGCAGGACCAGTACAGCGATAAATATCACTAAAAGCAGGACCAGGCTATATTTTGCAGCATGATAGGATTCCGTCTTCTGAAGATAAAAAAGCGTTTTCCCGGCAAGGTTCTTCACCGGAAACTGGGTGGGAGATAAAGAGATGCGCACCCGGTTGTCAGCGGAGGAGAACCCCACAAATTCGGGCTTTAGGTTTTCCGGAGAAATATAATATTGCCAGCGCACGGGGATGAGTGCGATCACCGTAAGTGGATATGGAACGCTTTGGTTAAAGGAACGTTTGATGACTTCAAACTGGCCATTGCTGAGGTTCAAAAAATAATCTCCATCCGGTTTGAGCAGTATACTGTCTGGCAGCACAGAAGACTGATCACTCCAAAAAGTAAGGTGTTCGCTGAACGGATGATTCCGTTCATAAATCAGGATACCATATTGTTTATCCATCAGATCGTCCAGTTCCACAAGGGAATAATTCTTTTCAGATAATCTGCGGATTTCGTTTTCATCATTTAATAATTTCTGAAAATCAACTTCGCGCTCATGCAAAAAAGATTCGATGGAATTCCGGAGGATCCGGGTAGTAGAGGTACCGCTCAGGTAGATATTAATGAGATAGGCAGCAAAAAAAAGAATGATGCCTGCCAGGATCAGGTAAACATTTCTGCGAAGAAAATTTTTAAGAAAAGCAATCAATCGTTGCGTTTTTGTTTTTTAACGGCGTTCCAAACGGCATCTAATTCTTCCAGCGAAAGATCCGTCATCTGCTTGCCGCTCAAAACAATCGTTTGCTCCATTTTCGTAAACCGGTCAATGAATTTCCGGTTCGTGCGTTCGAGCGCAGTTTCGGCATCTATATGCAAAAATCGTGCATAATTGATCAGGGAGAACATTAAATCCCCGAATTCTTCCTCGATATGCCGGATATCACCCGAATCCACGGCCTCCTTCAATTCGCGGGTTTCTTCTTCAACCTTTTCCCATACCTCTCCACTGTTGTTCCATTCAAAACCAACCTGTTTGGATTTTTCCTGCAGGCGGATCGCTTTAACTACTGCCGGCAGGGAAGCAGGAACGCCACCCAAAACGGATTTTTTACCTTCTTTTAATTTGAGGTTCTCCCAGTTTCTCTTTACATCCTCTTCATTGTTAACTTTTATATCCCCGTAAATATGCGGATGACGGGCTATGAGTTTTTCGCTGATACCATTCAGTACTTCTTCCAATGTAAATATTTCCAGTTCCCTGCCGATGCGCGCATAAAAAAGAAGATGGAGGAAAAGATCACCCAGTTCTTCCTTAATGCCCGTCCAGTTTTCCGTGAGAATAGCATCCGTCAGTTCATACAATTCTTCAATGGTCAGAGATCTTAACGTCTGAATGGTCTGTTTGCGATCCCAGGGACATTGCTCCCGGAGTTCATCCAAAATTTTAACGAGCCGTAAAAAGGCATCTGAAACGGATTTTGATTCCATATGCTAAACGTCTAAAATGGAAAAGATGAGGTAGAATATAAACAGGGTAAGCAAATCCTTCATTTGTCTTCTACCGGTAAAAGCAAAAGCCTTCCGGATTTTTGCGGAATCTGCTGCTGTTTCTGCATTCTCCAGCAATTTATCAAGTACCTGAGTAGTATCATCGCTCCTCATAGTAACTTTTCCGATAGGCATGTTTTTTACATTAACCATCGAAAAGAATAGGCAACTTTTTTCCGCCCTGAGTTTGCTATGTGACAACCGTGAATTTTAATTAAAAATAATGATATTCGATATAATTAAGATGGCCTTTCCCCGTTTACCAATTGGCTTTAATAAATGGATATGACGTGTAGCAGGTATTTCTTAGTATTGATTCTATCACTGACGGCGCTTTCAGGCAGTTCCCAGTATTATTATAAAGACATTCTCCTTAACCGCCAAACACAAGATACCTGGAAATCCTATTTCACAAATAAGGTAAGCAAGGTAACGATCCTGAGTACGGAGAAAAACGGAGAGCCAACACCCGACTTTATTTGCACCCAGACCGTTTCTCCTGATTACCATTCCATCCAGACCTTTACCAAATCAGCAGATGTACAATCCTCCAATCTGCAAACATTTTACGACGTGAAAGGAAGACTGGTACAAACCGTAGATACAAGTGATAGGTATAAAAGCACCTCGGCATACGACTACAACGAACAGGGAGAACTGATCAGCATCAGCAATACGGCACTGGAAACAGACAACCAGGTAAAAGCAATAGAAATACACAACTGGATTTATAAAGAGGGGAAGGCAGTGCAGATGATAAAAATAAAAGGCGGGTCAGACACGACCACCGTGAATTTCACAGCAGATGAAAAAGGAAATATCATTGAAGAAAGACCGGTTCATGGAAAAGAAAACCTGCCTGCAGTTTATTATTATTATGATAACGAAAGAAGGCTTACAGATATTGTACGATATAATGAAAAAGCCGGAAGACTGCTCCCAGACTACGTTTTCGAGTATAATACGCAAAGGATTTCTTCCCTGATTTTTGTTCCTTCCGGTTCAACTGATTATCAGCGTTGGTTTTACGAATATGACCCCCATGGCCTGAAGACCCGCGAAACCTGCTTTAACAAGCAAAAAGAAGTGATAGCTAAGATAAGCTATCAGTATAGTTTTCAATAGATTGACAAAAGTTATATCGTTTAACTCTTAAGAACAATTCCCCGCAAATTCGCGCCCATCCTGCATTTCAGGCCTTAAACGTTTTATTCACATTTATTCCAGATCGTTATTTCTGGCTGCATATTTGTTTAAAGATTTTTCCCCATTCGATTTACGCTGACCTGAGAAAAATAATACACGTTTATTCCAATATAATACCAAAAACTACACACTTTGGCAGGGAATTTGTTTCACAAAACCGACTTTTGTTGTATCTGTAACTTTGAAAAATCCAAAAATCCAAGTCTATGAAAGGCATTCTACCCTTTTTCGGGAAATTTCTGTTCCCGCGTTCCATTTTACTTTCCGTTTTTCTTTTGTTGTTTAGTTTTTCTGTGGTTAAGGCGAAAACCGTTGTAATTGGTTCAGGCTTTGGCTATGTGTCTGTTCAGAATATGAAAGGCCTGAATCCGGGAGACATATTGGCGATTGCACCAGGTAAATACACGGGTGGATCGTTTTCAAATCTTAAGGGTATTACGATTACCAATAATGGAGGTGCCGTTATATTCAACGGAACAATGACGCTGAATACGCTGGTTGAATGTACGTTCATGGGGTTTCAATTTAAAGATGTACCGGGAACCGGTATCCGCTGGGATGGCAATTCCAGGCGTTGTTTGGAAAAGAATATTTACTTCAACAATGTACAGGGTGATGCAAACAATGCTTCTGAAAACAATTTATATAAAGGCGACACCTCTTCCCTGAAATTATACATGTGTACCTTCGACAGTCTGACTCTTTTCAGAACAGGTCTGGTTATGATGGGAAGCTGGGGAGATGCCGGCTCAGGTACTTGTTTTATGGACAGTATCGTGTTTTCCCATGTCCGGGTAGATAGTACACTAAGCAACGGAACTGAAGTGCGTGGTACTTTTTTCCGGATGGATGCGCATGACTGGAGAGTAATCTACAAGGGCTCAAACAATATATTAGGGGATGTTGGTATTTTTTATTTTACCGGCAACGGTTCTTTGCATAATATCTACCGGAGCGGCGGTCGCGGATATATCGCAAGAGTCTGGAACTGCGGTTTAAAAACAACCGGAACTACCTTATTCTATAATAATATTGACCTTAATAGTTCAACCTATGGTTCCATAGATAGCAGAACAGAAAAAAATGAGATCACTCAGTATACCCTGGGTGGTAACTGTTTTATTTATAATAACACGGCCGGAAACAAGGATGATAATATTGGTTATTGGTCCTCCATTGCAGTGGTTGGCGTGTTTATACCACCCTATAAGTGCGAAGTGAAAAACAACCTGGGCTTTAATATCACTTCCCGTAGCCATCCGGAGATTTGTATGAACCAGGGCGATGCCAGCTGGCCTCCCGATTCTTCCAACAATATGTACTTTGTTAAGCCCGATGGGGTAGTGGATCCGGTGACGGGTGTCCCTGTTGCCAATAGCCCCGTGTTGGGAAAAGGACTTACCATTTCATGGCTTAAAGACGACTCTTACCATAACCCAAGAGCCGGCGCATATGATATCGGAGCTGTTCAGCACGGAGGCGCCATTATTCCTCCAGCCAACCAGCCTCCTGTGGCAGTAGCGGATCCAAAACAAACCATCACACTACCCGTGAACAATGCTAAACTGGATGGTACAAAATCCTATGATCCGGATAACGGTATCAGCAAGTATGCCTGGGTGCTTACCTCCGGTACAGGCGGAGCCATCACAACGCCTAATGCTTCATTAACAACAGTAACCGGGCTTACCCAGGGAACCTATATTTATAAATTAACGGTAACAGATAACAGCAATGCCACGTCTTCCACTTTTGTTACCATTGTTGTGAATCCTTCTGTGAACATTCCACCGGTAGCCAATGCGGGGGCAGGCCAAACCATTACACTTCCAATAAGTACCGTAACCATTGACGGTAGTGCATCTACAGACCAGGATGGATCCATTGCAACCTATGCATGGAGCCAGACCTCTGGTCCTTCCACAGCCACTATCGCTTCTTCTGCTACTGCAACCACCGGCATTTCCGGCTTACAGCAGGGCGTTTACATTTTCACTTTGCAGGTAACTGATAATAGCGGAGCATCAGCTTCCGATACCGTAACCATTACGGTGAATGCAGCAGGAAACAAAAGACCTGTTGCCAATGCGGGAAGTAGTAAATCCATTACTCTTCCAACAGATAATGTGCGTCTTGATGGATCACTTTCTTCCGATCCGGATGGCAGCATTGCGTCTTATAGCTGGGCACAGATTGCAGGCCCATCAACGTCTGCGATTACCGGAGGAACCACCTCGGTTGCAACAGCCGCTGCACTGGTTGCCGGTCAGTATACTTTCGAATTGACAGTAACAGACAATAAAGGAGCAACAGCTAAGGCACAGGTAAAAATTACCGTTGTTGCTTCCGGAGTACAACCTCCCATTGCCAATGCAGGGGCTAATCAAAATATAACGCTGCCTTCAAATATTGTTTTGATTGATGGAGGTGCTTCCAGCGCTTCTTCAGGAAGTATTGTAAGTTATACCTGGACGGAAAGCTCCGGTCCTTCAGCGGCTACCCTTACCAATACGGCACAAAACACACTAAATAATCTGCAGGCAGGTAAATATGTATTCTATTTAACAGTAACAGATAATAATGCGGCCACTGGTACGGATTCCGTGATCATCATAGTGAATGCCGCTGCCAATAAAGCGCCCATAGCCAATGCAGGTTCAAGTATTACGCTTACATTACCGAATAATTCAACAACGCTTGATGGTTCAAAATCAAGCGATCCGGACGGCACGATCAGCACGTATAGCTGGACGAAACTTTCCGGGCCCAATGATCCAACAGCAACTGGTGCTAATTCGGCATCCCTGAGTTTGAGTGGACTTGCTGCTGGTCAATATACTTATCAGTTAAGCGTAACAGACAATAGCGGTGCCAGTTCCTCAGCACAGGTAAAGATCACCGTTGCAGATGCACCAAATGTATTGCCTATTGCTATAGCAGGTGCCAATCAAACGATTACGGCACCGGCCAGTACAGTTAACCTGGATGGTTCTGCATCATCCGATCCGGATGGTTCCATAAGTGCGTACAGCTGGATTAAGGTATCTGGTCCCGGATCCGTTACCATCAGCAACGGCAATACAGCTACACCATCCGTAGTTGGATTGCAAACGGGAACTTATGTATTCGAACTTACCGTAACGGACAACAGAGGGGCAACCGCTAAAGATCAGGTAACCATTACCGTTAATCCGAAGCCGATACAACCCAATCAGTCACCGGTAGCTAATGCAGGGAATAATCTAACCATTACAGCTCCCGCAAGCAGCATTTCACTCAATGGAAATAGTTCTTTTGATCCGGATGGAACACTTTCCGGTTATAGCTGGAGTCAGATTTCCGGACCATCAACAGCCACGATCACCGAAGCCACTACGGCTACACCAACAGTATCCCTGCTGGTTGTGGGTCAGTATGTATTCGAACTGACAGTAACAGATAATAATGGAGCAACTGACAAGAATCAGGTTACCGTAATGGTAAATCCAACGGTTGCCAAGGCTAATCAATCGCCTATGGCAGATGCCGGACTTAATGCAATCATTAGTTTACCGGTTAACACCTATATGCTCGATGCCTCCCATTCAAAAGATCCGGACGGAACAATCGCTTCTTATAAATGGCAGGAACTTAGCGGACCCAATACTGTTACAGGTTCTTCCATGTTTAATTCAAAAGTAACGATAAGTGATCTTCAGGCGGGAGAATATGAGTTCCAGGTAACGGTAACAGATAACCAGGGCATCAGCTCAACGGCTACGATTAAAGTAACGGTAGAGAAAGGATCCGTGGTTACAGATCAGCTGCTTATTTATCCAAATCCGGCACACGATGTGGTTCATGGAAGACTTACCAGCACTGTTACCGGTACAACAAAAATCAATGTGTATGATATGAACGGCCGAATGGTGCTCGCCGACCAGATTGAAAAAACGTCGGATGTTATTGATAAAACATATACAGTAGGTCAACTGGCAGCAGGGATGTATATCCTTCAGATTAATATTGCCAACAGAAAGACGATGGTAGCCAAGTTCATCAAAAATTAGAATACGGTTTTTGTTAGGCGTATACAAAATGACCCGCCCGGGCGGGTCATTTTTATTTAGAGAAATAAAATGCTAGTGCATAGCCTCAGACATCGCCAGCTTTTGCTTGCTGCGTTTTACAAACAACACAAAAGGAATACAAATGATAAAGATGATGCCGAGGTATAAAAACACATCCATATACGTTTGCACATTGGCCTGTGTGGTTACAGAATAATCGAGCACCTTATAAGCTGATTTCAAGGCTACATCCGGTTGCATGCCTTTGGCCATGAAACCATGTTGTAAAATATTCAACCTGTTTTGAACTACCGGATCATTCACACTCAGTTTACTCACGAGATTACTCCGGTGTTCCATATTCTGCCGCGCCATGAATGTAGTAATAATGGCTACACCGAAAGATCCACCCACCTGACGCATCATTCCGGTGAAGGAAACCCCCTGGCCAATCTCCGCTCCTTTTAGTGTACTCAGCGATAAGGTCGTGATCGGAATAAACAACATCGCCATACCTGCTCCCCTAACCACCAACATCCAGAAGAATGCTTCCGAACCGGTATCATTAGTAAGAATCTTATACCCCCAGAAACAAAAAATGGCAAAAAGTAACATGCCTATGGACACCAGAAACTGCTGGGGCACTCCCTTCTGAAGTAACTGGCCAATGAAAGGCATCATAAAGGCTGTGGTAACAGAAGAAGCAACCATTAACAGTCCGGACTGCTCGGCCGTCCAACCCAGGGTGCTTTGGGTGTAAATAGGTATGATGAAAGTAGATCCATATAAGCCGAATCCTAATATAAATGTCAGCACAGTACCAATGCGCAGGTTTCCATTTTTCAGTACCCGCAGGTTCACTATCGGATTCCGGAAAGTCATTTCACGCCATAAAAAAAAGAAGCCGCCCAACAGCGTAAGGCAACTAAACAGGATGATGTACTGATCGGCAAACCAGTCGTCATCCTGCCCTTTCTCCAGTACATATTGGAGGGAACCGATGGATAAGGCCAGCAGGAAAATGCCAAGCCAGTCAATATCTGCTACCGCACTTTTTTTACCATAATTCGGATTCCGGACGAACTGCAGGGTGAGCAGAGTTGCAATTACACCAATGGGTATATTGATATAAAAAATATATGGCCAGGAGAAATGATCCACGATATACCCGCCCAGCGGGGGTCCCAGCGTAGGCCCGACAATCACCCCTAATCCGTAGATCGCCTGGGCCATACCCCGTTTTTCGGGTGGATATGCTTCCGTAATGATAGTTTGGGAAGTAGCCAGCAATGCGCCGCCACCCAATCCCTGCAAAAACCGGAAGAACACCAACTCCCAGATTCCGTTGGCGTTCCCACACAAAAACGAACAGACCGTAAAAATCATAATGGAAGTGGCAAAATAAAGCCGTCTTCCAAACTGATTTGAAAGCCAGCTTGTCATCGGAATAATAATTACATTTCCGATGGCATATGCAGTGATCACCCAGGCAACCTCTGTAAGCGTAGCACCCAGATTTCCGCGCATATCATTCAATGCTACATTTACAATGGTAGTATCAATGATTTCGAGTAATGTACAAGTGATGGCAGTTAGGGTAATGATCACACGCCTGGAGCCATATTCAACTAAAGAATCCTGCCGGAGGTCCATAGACTTCAATTTCAGAAAAAAAATTAATTGCCATCAATATGAACATCCACATCCACGTTCATCCCTGCTTTCAGTCTGTTCAGCAACGAATCCTCCGGATTGTTGAATTCAATTTTAATGGGCAGCCGCTGCACTACTTTTACAAAATTGCCACTGGCATTATCCGGTGGAAGCAACGCAAACCGGGCACCGGTGGCCGGTGAAAAAGAAGTCACCTTTCCTTCAAACTCATGACCGGGCAGGGCATCCGCATCTACAATCACTTTCTGACCGATCCGGATCTTATTATATTGTGTTTCTTTAAAATTCGCAATTACCCACAAATGCTGATCGAGCACAATGCTGAATGTGGACTGCCCTGCATTAAGGAATTGTCCTACCTGCACATTTACTTTAGAAACCAGACCGTCTGCCGGCGCCATAATAATAGTATAGGAAAGATTCAGCTTGGCATCATCCACATCCACCTTCCTTTGTTTAATGGTTGAGCCGGCAATGCTGATCTGTGAATAGGCAGCATTGCTTTGGCTGGCTACTGCATTCGTTTGACTGGACGCCTGCTTTTTCTGTTGTTCAAGAATCTGCAGTTGTTTTTCAGCTGACTCTTTTGCTGCCTGCTTGTCTTCAAATTGTTGTTCAGTAACAGAATGATCTTTAATGAGGTTAGCGTATCGGTTATATTCCTGTGTAGTCTGCCATACATTTACTTTTGTCTTTTCAATCTGGGCATCCACTGCCAGTACGGCCATCTGCGAAGTGCCAATATTTGAACGTGCTGCTTCGGTTGATGCTTTTGCAGAAGAAAGATTGCTCTGAGCCGTGGCCAGCGCGGCTTCTGCCTGTTCCAGTTTGATCCGCAGATCCCGGTCATCCAGGATCAAAAGCGTATCTCCTTTTTTAACTTTCTGATTATCGGTTACCCGCACTTCCTGTATATAACCGTAAACCCGGGGAATGATCGGACTAATATTTGCTTCCACCTGTGCATCGTCAGTTTCTATATGATGTTGCGCATGATTCCATTTGCTTATCCCAAACCAGCCACCGGCCAGCACCAGGGAAATGAGGATGATCAGAAAAACTTTACTTCTTTTTTGTGGTTGGGGCTGTCCGCCATTTTCTTTTTCTGTTGCCATAAAAACTTTACGATTAAAAGATTTAATTATTTTGTGTTAAGGAGTAGTGGTCAGCACGCCTGCTTTTTGTAATAGGGTATTGTATGCCACGATAGTATCTGCTTTAGCCAGTTCCAGACTGATTTTAGTTTGAAGTAACGCTACATTGGCATCCAGCAGGTCGGTGACGGTTACCAGATTGTTGTCGTATTTATTTTTGGTTATCTTATAATTTTCTGTTGCCTGCTCGATTGCCTTATGGCTGACCTCCATTTTTTTCTCTGCGGAAATATAAGCCTCGTAAGCCTGGTTGATCTCCAGTTTCACCTGATCATCCAGATAGTCTTCGCTCGCCTGCACTTCAGCCAGTCTGCCTTTCGCCTGCGCTACTTTTGCATTCGTCTTCCATAATGATGAAACAGTGTAGGAAACCCCAACACCAAGGGTGACCGCATTGGTGATCGTGACCAGATTTGGAATATCGGCTGCAATATAACCGCCGGTTAAGGCAAGGGAAGGATAATAATCACTCTTTGCCGCCTGAATGCCAACCGCAGAAGCCTGTTTTCTGTACTGCTGAGCCTGAACATCTTTTCGGTTTTGGATCGCCAGTTGTTCATAATCATCAATCCCTTTCAGGGTAATAGACTGAACCAGGCTATTGGAATCGGGTATGATTTGTTCATGTTCCGGAAGTCCGAGTAAAAGATTCATATTCACAGTAGTCACGTGTAAATTACTTTCTGCATCAACCAGATTCAATTCAATATTGGATGTTTGCAGGGCTGCTTTTAATTTATCATTCCTTGCAATCAATCCATTTTGTTCCAGACTGTTGAAATCCGAATCACGCGATCTGGACTGGGCCAGGTTCTCGCGGATTAACCGCAGGTTGGCATTGGCTTTGTACAGATTACTGAAAGCCTCAATGGTATTGAGGATAATAGCCTCTTTATCATTGTCTGCATCCAGCGTTGCCGCTTTTTCTAAAAATTCTGCAGAACGAATCCCGTATTGGATTCGAAGTCCGGAGTACAGCGGCAGTGAAAGATTAGCAATCCCATATGCGGCCTGGTTTATTTTGATCGTATTGCCGGAATTTCCACCGGTTCCTCCATTGTTGCTGTTGAGCTTTACTTTCAGGTCAAGATTAGGTTGCGTTACCCGCAGATAAGATCCACTGATCTTAAAATCGGGTAATTTTTTTTGATTTGCTTCTGTCAGCGCTGCAGTAGCCTGATCAACTCTTGCTTTGTCTGCCCGCAGGAGTTTACTGTTTTTAATGCCCAGGTCGATGGCTTCGTTCAGGGAAATATTCCGGACACTGTTCTGCCCCATCCCTTCAAGGGATGTTAGCATAAGTAGTCCGAAAGCTAATCCGGATACACTTGTTTTAAGATTCATGCGAAAGGATTGCTTTGAAAATAATTTTGATATGTACTGATAATTTCTTCTTAAGTATCCGTTCAAATTCTTCATCCGATAGAGATTCCAGGTTATGAAATGATTTGTAAAATTCCAGGTTAACCAGGATATGGGTTATCGTTCCGACCAGGGTGTTCATCATCATCGGAATATCTATCTGCTTTTTAAAAAGCCCTTTTTTCTGTCCCAGACGGATGAGGTCATTAATACTGGACGAATTCCGGCTCTTCATTTTTGCCAGCATCTCAACGATTGCCGGATTCTGATTGATCACCTGTTCACATAGCATGATGCGGTGAAACTTCTGGCGCTTCAGGATCTTTTCTATATAATCATCCAGCAGACTAAACACTTTCTGAAAAGGATCCAGACTATCATCCTGCAACAGGCTATCCACCTTATCTTTGATATTCAGGCTCCTTCGTTCAAAAATCGCCTCCATTAATTTTTCCTTAGACCCGAAATAATAGGAAATCATTGCCGTATTGATGCCAGCTTCTTCAGCAATATCGCGTACCGAAGTACCTTCATACCCCTTCCGGGAAAATAATAGCTCCGCAGTATCCAATAGCTGCAACTGTTTTACAGAATAGGCTGATTTCATGGAGGGCAAAATTAATTAAACGTTTGTTTAATTTCCTCATTTATATAAAAAAAATTTCCAGGAGTCGCCGCTGGTCATAAATATGATTTCCAGAAGTCAATAGTTACTACTTTCACGCTCTACAAATAACATTAATATGAAATGCCTTTTTATTTTGTTAACCTGCGTTTCCGCACTGCTTTTCTCCTGTCACAGCCCTTCTGGTACCGGCGAAGCAAATACGGCATCGGATCCGCTTGAAATTTCATCTATCGATACTACGGTTAAACCACAGACCAACTTCTTTTTATATGCTAATGGGGAATGGTTAAAAAATGCCGTGATCCCACCTTCTCAATCATCCTGGGGAAGTTTTTCGACCCTGCAGGACAGTTCATTATTCCGCATACACCGCATCCTGGATTCTATTTCAAACCTGTCCAATGCACCCAAAGGATCTTTAGCCCAGCAAACCGGAGATCTTTTTTACAGTGCGATGGATTCCGCGGGCATTGAAAAGAAAGGATTTAAGCCCGTTAAACCGGAGCTGGATAGTATTGAAAATATTAAAAACAATGATGAACTGATGAATGAGGTTGCTGCAGAATATGCGGTGAACCACAATCCTTTCTTTTCCTTTAATGTAAGTGCAGACGACAGAAACAGTATGGTCAACGTAGCTCATTTTGATCAGGGCGGACTTGGCCTGCCCAGCAGGGACTATTATTTCAAAAACGATTCTGCCACAAAAAAAATCAGGGATGGCTATAAGGCGTATATCAGCAAAATTTTCACGCTTACCGGAGACCAGCCTGCAGAGGCCGATAAAAAAGCAACCTCGGTTTTGGAACTGGAAACCGCACTGGCCAAGGTCTCCAGGAGTCCTGTAGAACTCCGGGATCCGGTAGCCAACTATCACAAAGAAACAGTGGCTTCCCTGAATAAAACGTTACCCGGGTTTAAGAACTTCCTGAACAAACTGGGTGTATCATCTGATACCGTTTTAATGGGCCAACCGGAATTTTACAAGGGACTTTATACACTACTACGGCAAATGCCTTTGCAGGCGCTGAAAAACTACCTTCGTTTCCATGTACTGGACGATGATGCCGACTACCTTTCGGATGATTTTGTGAATGCCAAATTTGAATATACCAAATTACTGAGCGGACAATCACAAATGAAAGAAAGGTGGAAAAGGATGGGATCCATGGTGGACAATCATCTCGGAGATGCGCTAGGTCAGTTATATGTACAAAAATACTTCCCTCCGGAAGCCAAACAAAGGATCAATGAACTGGTGGATAATATCATTTCCACTTTTGGAGAAAGATTACAACATCTTGACTGGATGAGTGATTCCACCAAGAAAAAGGCGCTCCTAAAATTACATGCCATCGTTAAAAAAGTTGGATACCCTGATAAATGGAAAGATTATTCTTCCATTAATATTGTGCGCGATGATATTATTGTCAACATCAAAGCCACCACAAACTATACCTATAAAAGAGATATTAATAAAATCGGAAAACCGGTTGACCGCTCGGAATGGTTTATGACTCCTCCTACGATCAATGCTTACTACGAGCCGACAGCCAACAACATTAATTTTCCTGCAGGTATTCTCCAGCCTCCTTTCTACTTTGTTTCTGGCGATGATGCCGTAAACTACGGCGCCATTGGTATGGTGATCGGTCACGAGATTACCCATGGTTTCGATGATCAGGGCCGTCAGTATGACGCCGAAGGAAATCTGAAAGAATGGTGGTCACCCGAAGATGCAAAAAGGTTCAAACAGCGCACTCAAAAAATCATCGATCAATACAATGGATATATTGCTGTAGATACGCTGCACCTAAACGGAGAACTCACCGAAGGTGAAAACATTGCGGATAACGGCGGACTTGCCATTGCATATGCAGCTTTCAAAAAAACAGCTCAAGGCAAAGGAAATGAAAAGATAAACGGACTCACTGCGGATCAGCGCTTCTTCCTGTCTGCTGCACAGATTTGGAAAACAAAAATCCGTCCGGAACGCCTGAGAACCCTCACCCTAACTAATCCGCATTCTGCCCCGATGTGGAGGGTAAACGGACCAGCATCCAACACGCCTGCTTTTTATGATGCCTTTCATGTTCTGCCCACCGATTCCATGTACCGGCCAGATAGTTTGCGGGTAAAGATTTGGTAACATACACAGCCAATTTCCCGTTGGTCATCATAGAAAATTATCGTTAAAACCCTTGCCCAGTAAGGGTTTTAACATTTAGATAAATAGGTTTGCCATGATGAAACCTACCTAAATATGGTTTTATTGCCGGTAAAATCCGGTCTATATTTGTACTGGATTTAAACGTATCCATTCTGATCCGGTTCTACTGCTTGCTTATCTGGATCATTATCTACCGAAACTGCACCGCTACATTTTCTAACTGATCTTGCTGCTAAAATTTTTTTTAACCATTTTATTCAGTACCAATTAAATCGTCACATTATGAAATCAGTATTCTCAAAATTTAATGTCAGAAAATCAGCACCGGTTATTGCAGCAGCCCTGTTTTTATCCCTTGGATCTTTTACTGCAAACGCGGCTCCTATTATTGAAAAAATAATTAGCCCCATGGATCAGGCAGTATCTGTTAACTATATAGGTGCAACTGAAAATAGCCTTGTTTTCCGCCTGGAATTCGACAATAAATCGGCTGAAAAATTCTGGTTGATCGTAAAGAATGATAACGGAGAAATCGTTTTCCAACAGGCTTTTAAAGACGTCAATTTCTCAAAAACCATTCGTTTACCAAAAGAAGAAGGTGAAATACACCCGACTTTTGTGATCCGTACAGCAAATGACCAGGTTGAACGTAAGTTTGTAGTCAACCGCAAAATGTCTGAAAAAGTAGTTGTTACCAAATTATAACCTACCCTGTTTATTACAAAGAAAAGGGCCCGCAATTTGCCGGGCTCTTTTTCAATATACCCGTTTCTTCAATTGTCCACCTCTTTTATAGCAGGTCTTTTATCATTTGGATTCCGGTGTTCATAGGTTAATTTAAATGCTTTCAAATCTGGTAAAAATTCTCGTTTCCGGTGCAAATCATACTGATAAATCGTTTGACCCAGCTGATATAGAAAAGGGAATCCGACCGTTTCAAACTCGTACTTATCATCATTCAGGATCTCATCCTCGTTGGTATATACTGTTGCCGTAAGCATAAACTCTATCTGGTTTTTAAAATCCACAACATAGGAAACATCGGTTAAACAGCCGTATGCCCATCCGGCTTTATTGAATACCCGAACGGAAGGGGGTAGCTGTTGGCGAAAGAAAAATTTTACATAACTATTATAAAAAACACCCGTATCATATTTCGGATACGGTGTTTCAGATGGAAATTGGGACAAGTACCTGTATAGAAATGCATAGTCATCTGCAGTCAGGTGAAAACGTTGCTTTTCCGGTACGGACATGGGGAAAAGAATGGATTGTAAAATCTCTTCCAGGTCTTCGAGGGGGATATTATTGTGCCTGGTAAAATTCATGGGTTCATTCACCAGACTATCCTTCCAGTTCATATATCCTTTTCCAAGATTAATCGGGCGCAAAAAATCGAATGAGTCTTTATTATTGGCAGGGGGCTGTGTGTAAATGGTTTCCCCCTCTTTATCCAGAAACCTGATCTGATTGGTATGGCGGTTCTCGTCTTCATTAAGCCGCATGA
Organism: Chitinophagaceae bacterium; assembly: GCA_043785285.1. Taxonomy (GTDB): domain Bacteria; phylum Bacteroidota; class Bacteroidia; order Chitinophagales; family Chitinophagaceae; genus Puia. Next base: position 6,345 of record JAYVXJ010000873.1, on the reverse strand, counting down.
ATTGCCGCACGATCCGCATATGGGTAAATCCTTTGGCATGCAGACTACGATTGATTTCCTGCTGGCCGACAAATTCATACATTCTGTTGTAGGCATCATTGTCGCTAATCAGGAATGCCTTCCGGATAAACTGGGCAATGGATGGTAATCCGTTGGCTGAAGTACTGTCTCTGTACAATATTTTTTGTCCGGAGTAACTGCTGTCATATTGAATAGTCGTAAATTTATTTACTCCGGATTTATGCATGCGGTTAAGTTTTTCAAGAGACAAAACCGCAAGCGGCAATTTAACCGTTGAAGCAGGATAATAATAGAGGCTATCTCCTGTATGGAAATAGAAATTTTTGAAAGAAGGATGGTTTGAAGCGTCCCGGTCGATCCGGGTATAGATAATCTGAACCCGGTATTTATCCTTATGCAGTAGTACTTGTTGTAATACGGAGTCCTTGCCTGATTTAAGTATTTTCTCCAAAAAGGAATCCGTTTTCATTTGGGCCGAAACCGGCAAACCGGAAAACATAAAAATGAAAACCTGCAGCACTGATTTTCTCATGCTGACGAATGTACAAAAAGAATATTCAATTCCCTGTTATCCGGTATAGATCAGGACTTCCCGGAACCCCGTGTTACCAGCCAGATGATGACACCTATAACAACGAGAACGATCAAAACCCCTACCCAAACTCCGGCTTTAAAAATTCCACCAATCACGGCGCAGCTGCCAAGTAAAAACAGCATGAGGATAAGGGACAAGAAAGATATAATTTTTTTCATACGTTGATTGTTGTAGAAGGATTTATTGAAAAATCATGCCAACCATTCAATTTTTTTCACATTGGCTTAACTACTTGTTAACCCGATGGATATGAGGATTGTATAAATTTACACTCACATACTTGACTAACCCGTGATTAAAAGCCTGACCGATACCCTCCGTAGGAACCAAAGTTTCTTTATTGGCTACCTGTTTTTTTTCATTGCCTTACTAGCTTTCTGTATACTTACCAACAAAACGGATGGTTTTTTATTGATCAATTCCTTTCACAACAAAATGCTGGATGATTTCTTTATCCTCGTTACCAATATAGGAAATGGATTATTTATTTTCGCCGTCATTGCCTGGATGCTGATCCGGCGAAAAAATATTTGGGTCTGGCAAACCGGGATCAGCTTCCTGGCTTCTGGAATTATCGTACAGATATTTAAACATGCCGTGTACAGTCCCCGCCCAAAAGCATTCTTTCAATCCAAAGCATCCCTCCATCTCATTGAAGGAATTACCTGTACGGGTTCAAACAGTTTTCCATCAGGTCATACTACATCCATCTTTGCGCTGGCTACCCTGCTTTCCTTATATGCGTCAGACAAAAGATGGGCAATCTTATTTCTTTCCATTGCCATACTGACTGGTTTCTCCAGGATTTATCTTTCGCAGCATTTTCCGTTGGATGTACTTGTTGGCTCCGGAGTAGGTGTGCTGGTTTCCGTTGGCATTTATTGTCTTCTTCCTTACGGACTTTTCGAAAAAAAATCCATTGGTTCTTTCTGGCGGACACAATCCATTAAATTGCATTAAGAATCTTTATTTTTGAATTTCAATAAAAGACTCTGGATACTGGTTGCAATCAGTTCCCTGCTCCGGATGACAGTTGCCGGATCTTTGGAACTGGGTAATGATGAAGTGTATTATCAGACCTACGCCCTTCATCTACAATGGAACTATTTTGATCATCCGCCCATGCTCGCATTGCTGATCCGGCTGGGTACGTTCAACGGCTATTTTCATCATGAATTTTTTATCCGGCTCGGATCCATCCTTTGCGCAGGCATCAGCACGTTTATCATTTTCCGGATAGGTTGCCGGATCCGCAATGCATCCACCGGTTGGATCGCCGCTTTACTATATAATACTTCCTTCTATACATCCATTATTGCCGGAACTTTTATTCTCCCTGATTCACCACAGGTATTGTTCTGGGTGATCAGTATTTATCTGATGATCCGGATCGTGAATACTCCTTTTTCTTCGCGAATCAAACCATGGCTCTTTATTTTATTGGGCGTCTCGGCCGCATTTTGCATTATGAGCAAAGTGCACGGCATCTTCCTCTGGCTTGGGTTTGGCGGATTTATCCTTTTCCATCGCAGGGACCTGCTGAAAAATCCGTTTTTGTATCTGAGTGCAGTGATTAGCCTGATCCTTATTTCACCTATCTATTTCTGGAACCTTCAGCATCATTTCATCACTTATGCATATCATAATGGCCGGGTAATTCTTTGGGGGAAGAATCCGGATTCAGACCACCTGTTGCAGCAGGTACTGGGATCGGTATTTTATAGTAATCCGGTTAACTTTTTTTTGTATGTAGTCAGCCTGATTGCGCTTTTCAAAGGAAGGATAAATGCACGCCCAACTTATTATGCTTTGTTTCTCTGGCTCAGTCTGCCCCTCATCAGTTTGCTGTTATGGATGTCTTTATTCAATGATACCCTGCCTCACTGGTCGGGTCCGGCCTATATCTCCCTCCTGCTGATCGCTGCCATATACACCGATCAGCAATATCCCAAAAAAACAGTTGCGCCGCTTGTTAAAACAGCCTTCATCACTTTTGTAGTCAGTCTATGCTTAGGGGTTTTCGCCATCCATTATTTACCATTCCGTATTGGCAACAATAATCCCGTGCATCTTGGTAAGGGCGATATAACGCTGGACATGAGTGGATGGAAAAATTTCGCCATCCGGTTTGATTCTTTATACCGAAAAGACATCCGGGAGGGAAGGATGAAACCAGGTGCTTTACTGATTTCCGATTATTGGTTTCCTGCTGCGCATCTGGATCATTATATCGGGCAGCCCGATCATATCAACCTGCTGGCGATTGGTCCACTGAACGATATCCACCAATTCGCATGGCTGAATCAACGCAGACCGCCATTAAGAAAAGGCGATGATGCTTATTTTATTTACCCTTCCAATTATTACGGGCCGCCAAAAGATTCACTGAGGAATTGTTTCTGGTCAGTGGAAGATTCTGTTGTCATTACCCAATTCAGAATGTCCAAACCTGTGCGGAATTTCGTGATATACAGGATGCATAATTTTAATGCGCTGCCAGCCAGGTCAATATTGCCCTGATCTGCCGGGTATACGCACAGGAGTAACAGCCACTTCGTGTTCAATCCGGTGTACCGGGTAAATCCGGTGTAAAAATTGCTTAAAGAAGGTAAAAATCTATGCTGGTTTACATGCAGTTCTAAACAGATGCACTTAGGGAAATAAATGGGCAAACCCAACACTTTGCGTATTGCGCCGGTCCAGGACGTATTTGAGAAAAGGATTTCTGAAAAAAGATGCGGTTCCTGAACGGAATAAAGTAAATTTGGGTTCTTATAAACAGCTCATGAAACTTTTTGTTGCCGGTCTGCCCTATGACTTTGACGATACCGATTTAAAAGAAATGTTTGAACTCTATGGTGAAGTGAGTTCAGCGAAAGTGGCGATTGACCGGGAAACCCGGAAAAGCAGGGGTTTTGGGTTCCTCGAAATGACCGTTGCCCTCGAAGCCAAGGAAGCCATTGATGCCCTGCATGGCGCACGCCTCCGCGGAGGGAAAGAGTTGGTTGTTCGTGAGGCTGAAGAAAAACCACGCGACAACAGTGGTGGTGGTTACAGGCCCAGGCGCTGATCCCTGTAAACCATCTATCTTAAAAGATCCACCAACAGGGAAATCTTGCTGCTCCCTGTTATTCAATGTTTTTCAAAGCCCTGTCCAGGTGCACATATCCTCCGTCTACATGAATCAGCTGGCCGGTAGTATGACTGGATTTTTCTGATAATAAGAATGCAGCTGTATTCCCAATTTCCTGAACGGTTGTCATTCGATTTCCGAGCGGAATCTTGTTAACAATCTCTTTCAGGCGGGCATCACTATCCGGAACTTTCTTTATCCAGTCTGCATATTGTGGCGTCCAGCATTCAGCAACCACAATAGCGTTTACCCGGATTTGATATTTCAACAATTCAACAGCCCATTCCCTGGTCAGCGCATTTCTGCCTCCATTTGCTGCAGCGTAAGCCGAGGTATTGCCCTGCCCTGTTTCCGCAGCTTTTGAGCTGATATTCAATATAGCCCCTTTTGATTTTATCAGTTCCGGCAAAGCAAAATGAGCCATCAGATAATAATGTACGATATTGTTGTGCATACTTTGCATAAAGCGCTCATAGTTCCCGCTTTCCAGGCCAACGCCATCATTAAGTCCGGCATTGTTTACCAATCCGTCAATCCTGCCCATCGCGGAGATAATTTCATCAACCGCTTTTTTACATTCCCCGGGCCTGGTTAATTCAGCCTGAACAGAAATTGACTTTCCGCCGGATTGCCGGATCTCTTTTACCAGTTTTATATTATCTTCTTCCTTTCTGCCTACAATTACAACCCGTGCACCTTCATCTGCCAATACCCGGGAAATCCCTTCTCCGATGCCTTTGGCGCCTCCGGTTACAATGATTACTTTTTCTTTTAATTGAAGATCCATCCTTCCTATTTTTATCGCCCGTTTGAATATTGTTTATGAAAAAACAGATAAGGAAAAAATCTTTTCCATCAGCCTCCATTTTTCGTTACTGGCCGTTCCCGGAAGCACCTGCTGGTAGCTGTTCATTAAATGTTCCCATTCCTGCACTTTCTTATTTTGGAGATCTTCAAACGTCTTCTTCTCAAATGAAAAATCAGGTTCAGTTTCCATGATCATAAACAAACGATTCTCACAATTGTAAATCTCCATATTTATAATTCCCGCATCCTGTATGCGCTGTATAATTTCCGGCCACACTTTTTGGTGATGCGCTTTATAGGCTTCCATTAAAACCGGATCGTTCTTCAGATCCAGTGCTAAACAATACCTCTTCGTGTTGTTTGGCATGGAATTATTTTATTGCAGCTGCATAAGAAATCACTTCCTGCCGGGCAGTTCCTAATCCGTCGATCCCGAGCTCTACCACATCTCCGTGCTGAAGATAAGTTGGTGGCTTCATTCCAAGGCCGACCCCTGCCGGCGTTCCCGTTGAAATAATATCGCCCGGCAACAAGGTCATAAACTGACTGATATAGGAAATCAAAAAAGGAATTTTAAAAATGAGGTTGGCTGTTGTTCCATCCTGCATGATTTTTCCATTTACCCGGAGCCAAAGCTTAAGGTTGTTTACATCCCCGACCTCATCGGGTGTAACCAGCCAGGGACCTAGCGGAGCGAAAGTGTCACAACCTTTTCCCTTGTCCCAGGTGCCGCTTCTTTCAATCTGAAATTCTCTTTCGCTCACATCATTATGCAGGCAATAACCGGCAATATAACCTGCCGCTACATTCTCCTCCACATAAGAAGCCTTCTTCCCCATGACCACGGCCAGTTCCACTTCCCAATCTGTTTTTTTTGAATTCTTCGGAATGATTATTTTATCAAAAGGTCCACAGACAGCCGTAGTTGATTTCATAAACAACACGGGCTCGGGCGGCGGTTCAGCCTTGGTTTCTCTGGCATGATCTGCATAGTTCAGCCCGACACATACAATCTTGGATGGCCGCGCTACCGGCGCAGTCAGTTCAATTTGATGATCCAGCTTTTTCAATTTATCCCGGTTCGCTTCAATAAATATTTTCAATCGTGCCAACCCTCCGGAAGCAAAAAACAGTTCATCATAATCCTCTTCAAAAGAGGATAAGTCGTACCATTTCCCTTCCAGCACCACGCCAGGGAAGGCTTTATTGCCTTTTAACCATCTGATCAGTTTCATATATTAATATTAAAATTAATTACAAACCATAAAAATCTACGGCATTGCCACCAAATATTTTCTCCTGCTCCGGTATGGAAAAAGAAGAAAAATAATCTTCCACAACCCCCAGCACCTCCCCATAAGATCCTGCCAGTAAGCAAACGGGCCAGTCGGATCCGAATACGATCCTGTTTATACCGAAGCATTCAACAACCACATCGACATACGGAGTAAGGGTTTTTTTTGTCCAGTTATTCCAATGTGCTTCTGTAACCATGCCGGACAATTTACAATAAACATTATCCATGCTGGAAAGGTTGACGATATATTTTTTCCAGATCTCGATTTCCATGTTTCTGATCTCCGGTTTGGCCAGGTGATCAATGATAAAAGACTGCTCCGGAAATGCTTTCACCAATTGCACTGAATAAGGCAATTGATCTGGATAGATCAACAGATCATAGGTAAACCCATATTCATGAAGAGCGCCAATACCATTTCCGAAATCAGTCCGCAGCATAAAAGCACGGTCCGTTTCACCCTGCAAAATATGCCGGAATCCCCTGACCTTA
>JAYVXJ010000872.1:0-3160 GCA_043785285.1 Chitinophagaceae bacterium | reverse complement strand
CGAAACGCCGGCTGGAAGCCCTGAACCCGCATGTTCATTTCAAACTGTATAATGCGCACCTGAATTCCGAAAACGCCCTGGACATTTTTAAAGACTACGAGGTGATTGCAGACGGAACGGATAATTTCCCAACCCGGTATCTGGTGAACGATGCCTGTGTTTTATTAGATAAGCCCAATGTGTACGCATCTATTTTTCAATTCGACGGGCAGATTTCTGTATTTAATTATGTTAACGCCCTGGGAGAAAGAGGGCCAAACTACCGGGATCTGTATCCGGCACCGCCTCCACCCGGGCTTGTTCCCAGTTGCGCAGAAGGCGGTGTATTAGGCGTATTACCAGGAATCCTGGGAAGTATGCAGGCATTGGAAGTAATTAAAATTATCACCGGTGTGGGAGAACCCTTGTCCGGCAGATTCTTCACTTTCGATGCACTGAATTTTGAAAACCGCACATTCAATATTAAACGCAGAGATGATAATCCGATTAATGGGAAAAATCCAACCATTACGAAACTAATCAATTACGAACAATTCTGCGGAATGCGCGCTGTAGAAGAAAAACCAATTAAAGAAATTTCTGCAAAAGAGTTGTACGACTGGCAGGTAAAAGGAAAAAAATTCCAGCTCATAGATGTTCGCGAACCCAATGAATATGAAATCGTCGAGATCGGAGGAGAACTCATTCCTCTGGCGACCGTTGCCGATCAGGCAGCCCGGATCTCCCGGGACCTGGATGTGGTTGTCCATTGTAAAATGGGGGGAAGAAGCAGCAAAGCCATCCGTGAGTTGGAAGAAAAATTTGGCTATAAAAACTTGTACAATTTAAAAGGCGGAATATTGGCCTATATCGATCAGGTAAAGCCGGAGCTGACGAAATATTAGGAGCGGAAGGTTTTGGTTGATGGACCTGGGTGCGGCTTACCATCAACCAAAAATCCCTCAAAATGTGAGGGATTTTCATCCGTCCAGTCCATAATATCCTTAAAATGCGTTTACTTCTGACTTGCTGCGGTTGTAGGTAGAATATCCCTTTTCAGCCACGTCCTCCGCATCTGATTTTAATCCGGAGAGCTTATCCTTTACGCCATCCACCAGATCGGTGAACTTGTCTTTTATGGTGTCTGCCATATCATTGCTCTTTTCAGAGATCTTACGCCTGGTTTCAGCTCCTTTATCCGGCGCGAATAATATCCCCAATGCTGCGCCTATTGCGGCACCTGCTGCAAATCCCAATAAAATTCTGGAAGTATTCATGTTTGTCTTTTTAACGTTTTAAAATTTGTTTGCTATATATATTATATAAATTCCTTGCCAGAATTAGCCAATTGTTGTAAAAAATTTCTTAAACCCTCACAACCTCTCGCCAACCGTTTTCAGCAGGGTTGCATATAACATCTTTAATTGCGAAAAGCAGTGCATTAACCCATTTTGCTGATACCGGATAATCCGCCGGATATTGTCGTAAAGAAAAGGTTCATTTAATATATCCCGGTAGGTTTTCATTAACAGTTGTTCTCCCAGGTTCATTTGCCTCAGGTCTGTTTTCCCTTCCATAAAAACCAGGTGTTCATCATCTGATCCCATCCGGTTGAAGTCCCTTTTGAACTGGTCATTCAATTTTCCCCCCAGGGTTTCAATATGCGCAATCAATTCATTGGCATATTGTTTACTTTCCTGAGCCAGGGCCAGGAGGGAAAGTTGTAATTGCTTGTTGTGAATCCGAAGTGCCGTTTGCTCATAATTATCTTTCACTGTTTGTAAAGCATTCAGCAGGCGGGTAAGTTTCTCCAATATTACCGCAGGGGTTTTATGAACAAGGGAAGCAACCATAAAATAGGATTTACAATATCAGTACAACAAGAGTACCAATACTGCTTATTAATTAGTTAAAACAAAAATATTCATTTGCTGATAAAAATAAAAAACGGCTACAATATCAGGATAAGGTAACCGTTCAAAAACATCCGTTTCAGGTAATCAAAATCAGTCTGTAGAACCCCGAATCACCTTTAGCAATACCGCAACTATGGCAATCACTAAAAGAATGTGAATAACACCTCCGGCATGATAACCCAGGAAACCAATGGCCCAGGCAATCACCAGGATTACGGCAATGATGTAAAGCAGATTTCCCATAAAGATCGATTTAATGAATGATGAAATAAAATGGTCTATGATCTTATAATATAAAATATGGCCAGAAAAAAAGATGCTGGTATAAGTTACAAAAAATCGGGAACCTGGAACCTATAAATTGAAGATCGTCTATATCGGGAATAAAATTCTACAAAATGGGGGAACCCAGTGGACGGATGCTCATCTTATCCAATGTGAGGTTAATACGTTCCAGGCTCAGGGGTTTCCCCAGAAAGTCATCCGCTCCTTTTAAGTAGGCAGCATGTTGATCATCCGGACTATCATTCGCGGTTACCATGACAACCTTGGTATAAGGATACCGGGCTTTCAGATAAGGAATAAAGTCAATTCCTTTCCCGTCTGGCAGGCTATTGTCCAGAAAAATCAGGTAAGGCGGCCTTTTTTCGATCAGGCACGCGGCATCAGCCAGGCTATTTGCAAAGCCTGTCTGGAGGTTTCGTTTACGGAGGATTTTTTCAAAGAGAAAACAGATATCCGGTTCGTCATCCACAATCAAAACGTTTAGCATCCTCCGCTCACTCATGACATTTCATATATGTTAATAATTAAGAATGTCAATTCTCTTGCCAGTTTAAGGATATGATTCCTATTGCTGCAGTAGACAGGCAGGAAGATCATCTTCCGTATAAACACCATCCAAATGCCGTGTAAAAATTTAATTTCCCGGGATTTGAGTATTATATTCCACAAAATGATCCCTAATTAGTATAGGATTCATTAGAAAGATATATCATTTCAATGGCAGGATGTTTACACCTTCAATGGCAGGATGTTTACACCAGTGTTTTGCTCATAAATTCTTTTTTCTGTTAATTTTAAAGTAAGATAAAATTAATGAAGCGAATATTAATCGTTGATGATGACCGGGATATGTGTAACCTCTTAGAGCGGTATTTACAACGTAAAAGTTTTGAAACAGAATCTGCCAATACCGGCAGCCGTGGAATAGCCCTGTTCCGGGAAAAAAAATTTGATATTGTTATTTGCGATTTCCGGCTGGG